>JAIBDQ010000238.1 GCA_024686135.1 Halobacteriovorax sp.
CGCTTTGATTTTGCTTTAGATGACTTCGAACATTGTGTCCTAGTGGATCGTATTCAAAATGGAGTGATTTCTTCGATTGGAAGAGTTTCTACTAATCAACTTTGGGTTTGTTTTCAGCTAAACGGTCGTACTTGCTACGCTTTATATAACGAGGCTATGGAAGTTCTACAAACGGTTTATACCAGTAAGATGTTCGAATCCAAAAGAAGGAAGATGACTGCATGAAAAAAATATTTTTCTTATACTTTGTTTTATCAGCTAACTCATTTGCCGGCGTCTGGAACCTCGAGCTTCTTCATGGAGAGGACATGGAAGTCCAGCGAGTTTATCACGTTGGATTCGAGGAGTTTAAGCCGATTATCCCTAAGTCACCTTGGGCCTGCCAGGTGAGTGAAATTGAAGAAGACGATAACTTCTACATTCGAAGTATCAGTTGCAAGCACTTAAAAAATGGGATCAAGATGAACAACTACCTTTTTTGTCTTAAGGAGAATGATGAGCGATATAGCGGGCATATTCTTATAGACGAAAAAGGGAAAAGAATAGGGATCTATCTTTGGTGTGATACCCATAAAGAAAGAGCTCCAATCGTCAGAAAGTCTTAATTTCAAAACCTTATGATACTGGGAAATTCTTTAGCGTTGTCTCATATCTTGAGACCTGGTTTTGTTAAAGTAGGAATATGAAAGTCTACGCTTCAAGCCATGATTGGAAATCAGATGAGGATGTAACCAAACTCCCGAGAAGTCTTCTCGGATTCCAGACTTATCTAAATACAATCTTCAACCAGAAGATGGTGAGAAAGGCCCTTGATGGAGCTCTTTATATAAGTGGCGATCAACTTTATGATATTTGGAATAAATTTCTCGATGGTGAGTATGAAGTTTATGTGGATTACGCAGTAAAGCCAATAGTAGATTTTAATGCAACTCGTATTCTAAAGGCAGTTCTTAAAAAAAGAAATGGATACTGTTTTGTATATGAACCGGAAAGGTCAATGCATGTAAAACATGTACCTATATATATGACCTATGATTTTACACAAAAGCTATTTTGCTATGACTCTGTTATCGAGAAGGGAATCCATAAAGGTTTGGCTTCCATAGGTCAGCTTAACTGCTATCAGATGTTTTATTCTGTGGTTCATAAAAAACTTTACTTTAGTGAGGCGTATAAAGAATTCCGCAAAACTAAGCAGGTGAAAGTTACCGGTGGTTTTGAGCTTGAGAAGGCAATCGAGGCTATACGGTATGACTCAAGGATTTACTTCAATGCGGAAATTGAACTTCAAATCATTCTGTTGATCTCGAAGTACCCAGTTCTACGAAAGGAGATGAGCAAAAACAAAAAGGTCTTAGAGAATAGCCTGGTAAATACACTGGTTGAGGTAACAGGAAGTGTGGAAGAGTTTGCTTCTCTTGTTCGTGTTTTTTATGAACAAAAGAAAAGTATTGTAGATAAATTTTTAAATCTGAAGAAATATCCTCGACTACTAGAAGCCATTGTCGAACGATGTGGAGCGGAGAATTCCACGCTAAAAGAGGAGCTAAAGCATCTTCCCACGGAGCGTGATCTTGAAAAGGCGGATAAACTGCTTCTCGAAATGGAAGTCCTAAAGAAAGCTTTTGTAAATGGTAACGTTATTTTTAAGGAATTTGTGGAAGCCATCCAGATGGTAAGCTCCTTAATTGAGTTAGACCGGGCTTTAACTCATGAGTTTCTTAACTTTCACATCAATCGAAAAAAGAAGGGCATTACCAAAAATGAGATGAAAGAATCTTTTGCTGAATATAGAGCTCAAATGAGTATGACTGATTTCTTTAATAACTCTTGTGCTCTTAAGTTAAATTTGAAGAACTTTTATTCGGACTTCAAGATCACTGAGCTGGCAACAAAATTAGAGGTGCTGGAGGAAGGGAAAAACCAACGCCACTGCGTCGGTGACTATTGGAATGATGTGCTTCGTGGAACTGTGAAGATATTCCATCTCGAATCTAGCAGTGGAGTAACTTCAACTTTGGCCCTAGCCCTCAAGAATGAGGAAATTATCATTTCCGAGCATCGCCTAAAGATGAATAAACCCGTCACGATTGAATTTAAAGAATGTGCGACAAAGTTAATGAATTATATTGTTTCAAGTCGTCAGCTCGAACAGTTTGAGCTCCAATCGAAAAACTATGAAGAACAGATAAGTAAAGTAAGAGCGGGTAGGACTAGGGTCTAGGACAATTCTTCTTGATTGAAGCAAGCTCTCTTCCTGAACTACGAAGGTCGTACTTCTTTTTCACCGCCTTCCAACGGCTAATATACTCACAATGAAATTCTTTATTAGGTGGCATCCAGCGGGTAGGACCTTTGGCTCCCTTTTGGCGGTTAAGCTTCTTCCAAACGGGGATGATATTGAGAGGGTCATTTGCAAACTCGCGTCTCTTTTTACGAGACCATTCTGAAGCGCCATTAGTGTGAGCATGTTTAAGGGGAACTATATGATCAATATCTAGATCATTGGCCTTAGTGAAGGTCTTTCCTGAATAGGGATCGTACCATTTTCCCCAGGTAACGTTACAGCCCTTGTTTCGCTTGAACTTAAGTTCACCTTCATTCAACTTAATGAGGATCTCTGCGCGAGTATTTTGGCAATCGCGGTCCTGGTCCACCCAGTGGGGGTAGAGCTTTCTCTTGTAGTTCTCCGCCGTGGCAGAAAAACTAATGAATAGGCACAGTATTAGAGCTTTTTTCATAACAACTTATCGGTAGATAAATTGTAACCCTAAATTGTCTTAATTCGTGAGACTTTGAGTTAACAAACCCATGACAAACCAATTTCTCCCTTGTGGTAGAATGAAGATTAAACAGGGGAGGATTGTTTGGGGTAGTGTTAATCGATCAGCGTTTTTATAAGAAATTGACCTTTGAGACGGGGTTTTCATTCAAGTCTCTAATTTTTGGACCATTTTTGCATGTGTATAACGGAGAGTATCTCTTTGCGATACTGCATATTATCTTTAGCCTCGGAA
>JAIBDQ010000162.1 GCA_024686135.1 Halobacteriovorax sp.
GAAGTACCGTTTTAAGAATAATGCAAAGACAAAACCAATCCTTTACACTCTTGATGTTCGTCACAAGGCTAAACTTAAGAAATTAAAGCCAGATACAATGTATTATTTTACAGCAGTAACTAATGGTAAAAAATCAAAAGAGTATCATTTCAAAACGGCTCCAAAAGATAAAAGTAAAACCTTTAAAGTTCTATTTGGAGGGGACAGTCGCTCAGACAGAGGTCAAAGAATTGAAATGAATAAATTAATGTCTAAGATGCTAGAAGAAGATCCAAATATCTTAGCTCTTTGCCATGGGGGAGACTATATTGCTAATGGACTTTCATGGAAACAGTGGAAGGCCTGGCTAGAAGATCATTACCAAACGGCAACGAAAGCAGGGAGAATGCTTCCGATTATTCCTACAAGGGGTAATCATGAACTCGCTTCTCCTCTTTTTAATGATGTATTCGCAAGACCTGGTGGGATCTTTAAAAGAAATTATTATCGTACTAGAATTGCAGACCTTTCAATCTTAACTATGAATACAAATATTTCTCATTCAGGTGCTCAAAAAAGATGGCTTAAGAAGACCTTGAAAAAGGCAAAGAAAGATTCAAAATGGATTGTGGCCAATTATCATAGACCAGCTTGGCCAGGTGTTAAGAAACCAGGTAGAGCGAAAAAACATTGGGTACCGCTTTTTGAAAAGTATCAGATTGATATGGCCTTTGAGTCTGATGGACATGTTTTAAAAAGAACAGTTCCTATTTATAATAATAAAGAAGACCCAACTAGAGGGATTGTTTATGTAGGCGAAGGTGGGCTTGGAGTAAAAATGAGAAATCCTAAAGATCGCTGGTATCTAAAGGGTAGTGGTTATAATGAATCAAAGCATCACGTCATGGCCTTAGAGGTAACACCTAAACAAATGATCTATACTGTCGAACTTCCAGATCGCAAGATCTTCGATAAAATGGTTCTAAAGCGCCGTAGAAGGTAGTTCTTAACTAAATTCAAGTTTTGTTTCATATGTCAAACAATGGTTTGACAATGGTGACATTCCTGCGTAGAAATCAACTCCATTGATAAAAAAATATGGAGACTCCTATGCTTAAATATATTTCCCTAGTCCTTCTAGCCGCCTTTTGTCTTAACGCCTCAGCAGATGAATTGGTCGTTTATACCTCAAGGAAAGAACACCTGATTAAGGATATCTTTAAGCAATACACTGAGGAAACAGGTGTTAAGCTTACTTATAAGACAGGTAAGGCTGCCGCTTTAATACAAACTCTAAAAGCTGAAGGGAATAAATCACCGGCAGATATCTTTATGACTGTTGATGCGGGAAATCTTTGGTTTGCCTCACATGAAGAGTTACTAGAGCCAATTAGTTCAAAAATACTAAGATCTAATGTTCCATTTAATTTAAGAGATGAAAAAGGAAGATGGTTTGGCTTATCAGTTAGGGCCAGGACAATCGCTTATAACCCTAAGAAAGTCGCAAAGGGTGAACTTACAACTTATGAAGGTTTGGCGGATAAAAAATGGAAAGGAAGGCTTTGTCTTAGAACTTCTAAAAAAGTTTATAATCAATCATTAGTGGCGATGCTTATTTCTGAACTTGGAAAAAAGAGGGCCAAAGAAGTTGTTAACGGTTGGGTAAAAAATACGGTTGAGATTTTCCCTAATGATACGGCGGTTCTTAAGGCCGTGGCCTCAGGTCAATGTGATGCTGGGATCGTTAATACATATTACTTTGGTAGACTTATGAAAAAGTCACCAAAGCTTTCGCTTAAGCTTTTTTGGCCAAACCAAGATAATAGCTATGGAGTGCATGTGAATGTATCTGGAGCTGGAGTGCTTAAGACCTCAAAAAATAAGGAAGGGGCCAGAAAACTTCTCGAGTGGTTAGCTGGAAGAAAGGCTCAAAAGTCTTTTGCCCAAGTAAATATGGAATATCCAATTAATAAATTATTTCCAGAGTCTGAAGAGACTAAAGCATGGGGAAAGTTTAAGCCTAATAAAAGCTTTAATCTTTCAAGTGCTGGTAAGCTTCAAAAAGAAGCGATTAAGCTTATGAGAGAGGTTCGTTATAAATAGCCCTTCGGCATTAAGCTATAGAGCTTATCTCGCAATATTTTTATTTTTTATCTTTGGCCCAATTTTATTTATATTGGGCCAATCTTTTTTTAGTGGTTCTCTATCTGATCAAGAGACTTGGACTTTTATCTTGGACTCCATGTTTTGGGACTTATTAGGGGATACTTTTAGCTTGGCTTTTTTGACCGTAGGTTTCACCTCAGTAATAGGCTTTTCTCAAGCTTATCTAATTTGTTTTTCAAATATATATTTTAAAAAAGGACTACACCTACTCTTTATCTTGCCCCTTATTTTTCCCCTTTATGTCTTAGGTTTCGTGTATGTTGGAAGTTTAGAATATAGTGGCGCAATTCCTAGTTTTTTTAGAGAGAGCTTTGGAATAAATATTTTGAGTCTTATAAATATTAAATCCGTATGGGGGGTAGCTTTTGTCTTTTCCTTAGCCTTGACTCCTTATATTTATCTTTACTTAAGATCAGCCTTTAGGGCCATGGATGCTAAACTTTTCTTAAGCGCGAGATCTCTTGGTAAACTCCCTTCAGAGCTTGTGAAGCATATCATTTTACCTCAAGCCACTCCTTGGTTGTTTTCAGGAGCGGTTCTCGTTTTTCTAGAAGTTCTATGTGATTTTGGGGGAGTCTCTGTTTTTAATTACGAAACTTTTTCAACTGCTATCTACCATGCTTGGATTAGTTTATTCTCAATTAATACCGCAGTCAGACTAAGTCTTTTTCCGGCATTAGTTGCCCTAGTTTTATATCTAATCAATCAATACAAATTCAAGGTCCGAGTTGGTAAGGCAAAAAGATATGAAGAAACGATCCTTTTTGACTTAACTGGGACAACAAAAGCCCTTGTGATCTCTATTGTAGGTATCTACGTATTTCTTTCGGTTATTTTTCCAGCACTTCAATTAGTTCTTTGGTCCTTGGAAGCAATAAATATTGAATTAGATAAATCGTATTTTTTATTAATCGCTGAAACTCTAGGCATTGGTGCGCTAGTCGCTTTTTTAATCACCGGTATCTCGTTGGCCTTTCTCTTTTTAGAAAGACATAGGTTTGGGAAGAAAGAGATTTCTTTTTTACCGGTTACGAAACTTGGTTATGCACTGCCTGGGAGTATTATCGCTATTAGTATTATGGCTTTTTTTGCAAATGCGAAGGTCAGCTATACCGGTTTATTCGCTTTTTTTGCACTATTCCTAGCATACCTAATTAAATTCTACTCTGTTCCTTCCGAGCTCATGCGAAGGGGAATCTCTGGTATTTCTAAAAAAATGGATTGGTCTTCTCAATCCTTAGGTAAATCAGCTGTGTTTACTTTTACTAAAGTACAACTTCCACTCTTACGGCCTGTCATTTTTTCTTCATTCGTCATGGTCCTTATAGAAGTATTCAAAGAAATGCCTATTACTTTAATCCTAAGACCGTTCGGGGTGAATACCCTTGCTACGAGGATCTATGAACTGACCTCCGAAGGGGAATGGGAGAGAGCATCACTTAGCGCTGTGTTTCTCTTGCTACTCGGGGGAATCTCTCTATATATTAGTGAAAAGGTTGTAGAGAAATCATGAATTATTTAACTCTAGAAAATTTGAATTTCAGTTACGAAGAGAGTCTAGTGGTCAAAAACTTTGATCTTATGCTTGAAGAGGGAGAGTTTCATTCTCTTCTCGGTCAAAGTGGTACCGGTAAGTCGACGATACTCCACCTTATTGCAGGATTTTTAAAACCCAACTCTGGAAATATCATTGTTAACGGAATTTCAATGAATGAGATTCCGATTGAGAAAAGAGAAATCGGAGTAGTATTTCAAGAGCATTGCTTATTTCCTCATATGACTGTGGAAGAAAATATCCAGTTTGGTATCAAGGAAACCGCTTGTAATGAGTACTTATCATTAATTCACTTAGAGGATAAAAAACATAAGTATCCTTCTGAATTATCAGGAGGCGAGCAACAGCGAGTTGCTATTGCTAGAACTCTTGCAACCAAACCTAGATTACTTCTTTTAGATGAGCCATTTTCAAGTTTAGATCAAAGCCTTAGGGAGGAGCTTCGAGGTGAGATTAAAGAGATCTCAAGTTCTCTTGGACTAACGACCTTACTTGTTACTCACTCAATCGAAGAAGCAGTTGAGCTCTCTGATCGAATTACCCATTTAAAATGTGATCGAAGTTATCAGACTGATACTTTTGAAAAAATACCGGAAGTTTTTGATTATCTAAAGGACCGGGGTCAAAAAATTAATTCTCTTTTAAAGAATGACTTGTCGCATTCCTAATAGCATCTTTATATCCTGCAGCTCTTTACCGGTTAGGCCCATATCAGGCTATATGGCCGCTCTAGGAGTAAACTCTTTGATATTTGATTCTTCAGAGATATTAAATAAAAGCATGACCTAGCTATACTTTGGATGCATAGCGCCTCGAAAGGTGCATGGCACCTTTTCATAGGGTAAGAGGTTGAATATTCTCGTATCTCAAAAATGAAATAAATAAAATATTTGAAATAGGAAGTGAAAATGAAACCTGAAGAACTTCTCCACGAGCTCAAATACTTCGAAGACTTTTTGAAAAAAATTGGCTTCAAAAGAATTGAAGGATCCGTTTATGGATTTTTAGCTCTATCTGAAAATGCTCTTTCAAGTGAAGACATTCAAGAGGGACTTGGTTTATCTCAGTCGGCCGTGAGCAATTCTCTTAAAACCTTAACCTTCTATAAAGCGGTTGATGCTAGGGAAGATAGAAATAGAGGCTGCCGAGTTTATGAGGCTACGGAAGACTGTCTTAGCATCGTTTCAAATGTTTTTAGAAAAAGAGAAAGCGACTTTATTCGTGAATATAAATTAATGGCCGAGAGAGTCTTAAAGGCATCTAGAGATAAAGGGGCCAGTGAAAATAGTGTTCGTATTAAAAGGTTCAAGTCAATCGTATCAACTTGTGAGCTTGGTGAAGTGATCATCAGGTTTGTCTACTCCCTTGATGAAATGGGTTTAAGCCAGCATTTACCAAAAGTAACGGATAAGTTGCCAGGGGTACTTGATATGGTTTCAAACAATGCAGAAAAAGGAATTGATGTGGCCAATAAAATTAAAGGTCTCGTCGGAAATAGAGTTAAGAATTATATGGGAAAAATTTCAGGAGAGCCAAATGTTGGGTAAACAAAGAATCGTTATTACAGGTGTTGGTCTAACGGCCCCAAATGGAAATAACTTACCAGAATTTAGAAATGCACTACTTCATCAAGTTTCTGGAATTGAAAGAAGTGAAATTCGTCATATGGGAATGTTGCCGGCTGGAAAATGTGACTTTGACGAGTTTAAATATCAGAAAAAGAAAACGAGAAGAAGAGGAACAAGAGTCGGTTCTGTGGCCATCTATTGTGCCAATGAAGCTCTTTCTGATTCAGGCTTTCCTTTTGAAGATATTGATAAAGATAGAGTCGGTGTTTACTTAGGAATCACTGAGCATGGAAATGTTGAAACTGAAAATGAGATCCACGAACTCTACCAAAATAACTTAGATACTTCTTATTGGTCTCATCATCATAACCCAAGAACTGTTGCAAATGCTCCTGCCGGAGAGGTTAGCTTAAATCTTGGTATTACTGGACCTAGCTACTGTATTGGAGCTGCTTGCGCCGCAGGCAATATTGGTCTTATTCATGGGTTACAAATGCTTCAACTAGGTGAAGTTGATATGGCCCTTGCAGGTGGCGTTTCAGAAAGCACGGAAACTTTTGGTATCTACGCCGCTTTTAAATCTCAAGGCGCCCTTGGTGAGCATGAAGATGTTACTAAGGCCATTCGACCACTAGACAGTGAAAGAAATGGGATTGTGATTGCTGAAGGTGGAGCGGTTTATGTTTTAGAAAGATTAGAATCAGCTCTAGAAAGAGGGGCAAAAATATACGGAGAAATCGCTGGTTACCATGTGAACTCTGATGCTTCTGATTTTGTTCTACCTAACCCTGAAAGACAGCTTCAGTGTATGCAAGCGGCAATGAAAAAGGCTGACCTTACGCCAAATGATATCGATATTGTGAATCTTCATGCAACGGGAACAGTTGCCGGAGATATTAATGAATGTGAGGCCGTAAGTATGGCCTTTGGTTCATCAGATAATACTCATATTAACTGTACTAAAGGGTTTATTGGACATGCCATGGGAGCTGCTGGTGCCTTAGAGCTTGCAGGTAATCTTCCTAGTTTTGAAGATAATAAAGTTCACTCTTGTAAGACCATAGAGAACGTTGACCCAAAATGTAATCTTAAAGGTTTAGTAAATGGTGATCCCGTTGAAAAAGAAGTTAATACGATTCTTAACAGCTCATTTGGGATGCTAGGAATCAACTCATGTTTAATTATTAAAAAATATAAAAAATAAATTTGTTTAAAAGGAGCAAAAAATGGAAACAACTGAAGTAAGAAAAAAAGTATTAGATATCATCGCTGACATTGCTATGGACGATGATGTGAACGGAATTGATGATAGCGTAGCTCTTAGAGATCAGCTCGACCTAGACTCTATGGACTTTTTAGATATCGTTATGGAGCTTAAGAAGCGTCATTCAATTGTTGTACCTGAGGCCGATTATCCTCAGTTAGCTACAATGGATAGCTGTGTTGAGTACCTAACTCCTAAGTTCGTTCAGTAATTTTGCGAGAGCAAAATTCTCTAGAAGGTTAGGTTCGAGTGAATAAAGTTTACGACACAATAATCATAGGGGCGGGAATGTCTGGCTTAGCAGCTGGAATCCGCCTAGCTATGTTTGATAAGAAGGTTTTAATCCTAGAAAAGCATACTATTGCTGGTGGATTGAATTCTTTCTATGCA
>JAIBDQ010000085.1 GCA_024686135.1 Halobacteriovorax sp.
AAAGAAATGGTTCCGGCCGGCCGCCTCGGCGACCCTCAAGAACTTGCAGACATGGCCACGTTCCTAGCCTCAGAAAAAGGCGCCTACATCACCGCTCAATCCATCGCAGTCGATGGCGGCGTTTTAAAAGGTCACTAATAATTGGAATACGTTGAGGATCAAATTATTACTAAACTTCCCGAATGCTTAAGCGATGTGGAATTCACAGAAGTAACCTTTAATAATATAGATTTTAAAGAGAGCTATGTGACGAGCTGTCTTTTTATCGACTGTAAATTTGAGAACTGTAATCTTTCAAATTCCAAGTTTCCTGGCTGTACCTTTAGAGACACCAGCTTTAAAGGATCCCGCCTCTCGGGCATTAACTGGACCGACGCTTCAAATCTCGTAAGTTTTAATTTTGACGACTGCCAAATTAATTATTCAGTCTTTCTTGGGATGAACTTAGATAACTTCAAATGCACAAACTCCCAGGCCAAAGGCTGCGATTTTTCAGAATGTTCTTTAAAGAATGCAGACTTTTCAAAAACCGATCTAAGCGAAACTAGTTTTCATCATGCTAACTGCGAGAAGGCCTCTTTCTCCGATGCAAAACAGTACTATATTGATCCTAGTGTCACCAAACTCAAAGACGCTATCTTTAGCTATCCTGAGGCTCTTTCACTTTTAAATTCATTTAGTATCAAGATCGATAATCTTAGTTAAAAACCTTCAAAAACGCGTAAATCAAAACACCTGTAACACTAACGTATAGCCAGATTGGGAAAGTCCAGCGGGCGAACTTTTTGTGTTTGGTAAAATTTTGTTTGAAGGCGAACCATAGAGTTGCGAAGATGAGCGGGACTTGCACCATTGAAAGCAGAATATGGCTGATTAAGATAAAGAAATAAACGTAGCGGATATTTCCTTCGGCTAAGAACTTCGTGTCACCGTGGTAGTGATGATAGAGAACATAGCTAATTAGAAAAAGGCCTGAGGTAGCAACCGCCGTAAGCATGGTTTTTATATGGGCCGATCTCTGGCCGTTCTTAATGAACTGAAAACCTAAGATTAAAAGAATCGCCGTGATGGCATTAAGTGTTGCGTTTGTGGCTGGCAAATAAGTGACCCAGTCGCCCGAAGTCGTGGCAGTTTCTTTAAAATAAATTAGCCAGAATAAAAACGCGAAGATGGCAGCGGAGAGGACTCCGATGCTTAAATAGGTTTTACTGTCCTTGCTCATTAAGTTGATCGTTTAAGCGACGATTCTTGATGATGGTACGGTAAATAAGAGTAAATGGGATATAGATAAGAGCAATAAACACCATCAAGATATAGGCGATATAATTATCTTTTGGATTATCCATAGATCCAGCACAGCCCGGGCAAGCCCAGGCATTACTGAAAATTAAAAAATTAAATATTACTGCGATTAACGTTTTTATCATAGTAGGTATACGAAAGTGAAAACGAGGATCCAAACTAGGTCAACAAAGTGCCAGAAAAGTCCTGCGATTTCTAAAAGATTATAATCACCCTTATCAAACTCACCTTTATAAGCTTTTACCCACATGGCCGCTAAGTATAAGGTACCCGCAAGAACGTGAAGGCCGTGAAAACCTGTAATGGCAAAGAAGGTTGAGGAGAATAAATTATTTCCATGTGCGTAAGTTGAAAACGTCATCCCCATGTCATTCATTAGATGAGAATACTCCCAAACCTGCATGGCAAGAAATCCGGCTCCACCAATAACAGTAAGCCCAAGCCATCTAAGCATGGCCTTGCGGTTCTTTTGCTTACAAGCATCAATAGAGAGAACCATTGAAACTGACGAACAAATTAGCCAAAAGGTCATAAAACCTGAAAGCTCAACTCCACCAAGTGAATTAACAACATCCTCAGGCCAATCAAATGCAATGGCACGAATAATGGCATAACCGATAAGAAGTCCTGAAAACGACATGGCATCGGTTCCAAGGAAGATCCACATTCCGATCTTTCCTGGAGACGCTTTACCAAATTGCGGGTCGTCCGGGTATTCTAGAATCTCTTTAGGTCCTGTAGCTGCATGTCCCATAGTCTATTCCTTATTTTTGGTTAGGGATTTCCATTTCCCCTTGATCTAGTAAAAGTTTCACTAGAGCATCAACTTGTTTATTAACATCACCACCAAAGTAGTCTGGCTCACTCGCCTCTCCATCTTCAAAGAAGTTAGACATGGCCGTGTATGGAAGAATACTTTGTGGATTCATAATCCATTCCTTCATCCAAGAAGCACGCATACGTCTTTTTGCTCTAAAGAGGTTTGGACCTTGAGCTTCTTCGTTGTTGTAACCTTCTGTGTGACATGAAGTACAAGCTAAAGCATTAAAAAGTTTTTGTGCCTCAGCTTTTTCGCCTGGTTTCCATTCAACCTTTGCATAGTTATCTTCAAAGGTAGGTTGCTTAGCACCTGCTTGGAATCCCATAACAAGAGCATTTCTTTCTTCATTTGATAGGTTAAAGCTAGGCATTCTAATCTTAACCCAAGGTCTGATTGGATAAACATTCTTAAGAAAGTTATGTAACCAATCTGACTGAACTCTGTGACCCTGATCAACAAGCCATGGAGGTCCGGCATTTTCATCATCTGAAACATCAGTATGACGAAGAAGGTCTCCACCAAACTCAGTCCACTCTCCATTCTTAACTTTATGACAACCGATACAGTTAAACTTATTAGCTACTTTCATCCCTTCATGAAAAACTTTCTCATGCTCATCAAGCTGCTTCTTACCGTCAGTTGGAATCCTTTCATTTGTGAAGCCAATGATTGCAACAGTCATTGTATAGGCTTCTCTTTCAGTCATGTAGAAATTAGGCATTCTTGTTAAGTCTTTAAATGGCTTATCAATTCCGATATCCCATCTTCTTGGGTTTAGAAGATGTGCTTTAATCCATCCGTCTCTTGAGTGTTCAACATCATACTGATGACCAAAACCAAACTGTGTCAGAGGTTTAGTACCAATTGCTGAAAGTTCAGGACCAATGGGAGTTCTACCGTCAAAACCATCAATATTATGACAAGAAAAACAACCATACTTTCCGACTGAACGATGACCGAGCTCCATAGTTCTAGCTTTATCATCCATTCCTGCAAGCTTTTCTTTCGCTTTATCTAAAGTTTCAAAAGCTGAAAAGTATTCTACAAGAAGTTCATCTCTAAGTTTTTTATCCATTGACTCAAACTTAAGCTCTTCAAACTTCTTATTCTTTAGGCTCATTAGATAGGCCGTAATATCGTTGGCTTCTCTATCAGTTAAACGAAAAGATGGCATGATCGTTTCTGGATCATAATGACTAGGTTTCTTAAGCCACGATACAAGCCAGTCAGCACTTTTAACTTTAGATCCGGTACCTGTTAAGTAAGGACCAGCGAGGGCATTAACTTTTTTAGAGTTTTCAGGAAAACCTTCAACCCCGTGACAACCCATACAACCTACTTGATTGATAAGAGCTTTACCGCGATCCTTATTACCACCGGTATAACGAGAAAATGGCTTATACTTAGCTGATTTTTCAAAGATAAAATCTGCCATCGCATTTACTTCGGCCATATTCTTTTTAACAAATTCTGGATTTGAGTTATTAACCTGCTCAAAGAAGCGCGGCATATTGGCGTGTTTATTAAAAGCCTTTGGTTCCCATACCCAGTTTTTAAAAAACTGTTTTGAAACTTTAGAAGCAATCTTCTCAAGAGAAGGACCTGGCTTTCTCTTATGTTCCCAACCTTCGATCTTGTGACAGCCATAACAGCCAAACTTTTCAAGATTACGAATACCTTCGTTTACAACCGTACCACCTGGAATTCTTTCAACACCTTGGTGACACTTAATACAAGCAGCTTCTGTATATCCAACTTTGAACTGAACTTGAGGAACCTTATGCGGGGCATGCCAGTGGTACTTTTCCTTCCACTCTTTTTCCTGTTCTTTATTACGTGGAGTGTGAGCTGGAGAATTAAAATCTGTAACTCTGTGCCCTTCACCACCGTGACAAGTCGTACAACCTGTTTGCTTCATAGGGTGAGGTGATTTCGCACCAACCATTAAGTCTAAATTAGGGTGAGTCGTATATGGCTGATCAACATCTTCAAAACCAGCTTTGTCGATATTCATATGACAAGTCATACAACGATCAACTTTTGGAACATGCTGGAAATACCTATCGTCTGTAATGTTTTCTAAAACAACTTGGCTAACCTTAAGGGTCGGGTCCATAAAATCAATCATGGGTGAGTTTCTTAAGGCAAAAATTGGATCAATAACTGTCTTAGCTCTGGCTTTTTTAAGAAGTTCACGAGCACCTACAAGCTTTTCCATATCTTTTTCAGCAGCATCCAGTTCTTTTCCTGTTTCCGCTAGTTTTTTAATAAGTCCTTTTTCTTTGAGCTTTAAATGCTTCATCTTATCTTTAGAAATAGCGAAGCGTTTTTTATAATCCTGAAGTTGCGCATAGAGATCGTCAGCATCTTTATCGTGATGACTGTGGGCAAGTTCCCATTTAAAGTTTGTTGCTGAAACTTTTGAGTTTAACTGACCATTGTTAATAGTTTCTGTTTTTAATTCTTGTTGAAGAACCGACATCTCTTCACTAAGTTTCTCAACAGTTTCTTCTCTACTAGCTTGAAGTTTCTTTCCCTCTTCTATTCGTGCTTCAATCTCAGCTTCTTTTTTTGCGTCGATTTTTTTAGCTTGCTCAGCCAATTTTGCATCGATCTTAGCTTGGGTAACTTTCATTCCCTTTAGCTGAACGGCCTTCCATGGTCTGACAAAGTCATCCAGAAAAACCCAGAAGGTAGTAATGAGGAGTAAGATCGACAAAAATGCGAAGATCTTATTCAGTTTATTCATGTCATAGGCCATTCCTGGCTCATGTTTTTTTGACATGGCTTAAATCCTTATAGGTTAAGTTCCCACTCAGGGAGCGCAATTATGTATTTCAAACTAAATAACCAACGTAAAAACATCTTTAGTGGCAGCGAAGCCATGATGATTACGAGGTACAAATAAATGTAATAACGAATATATCCGACCTTCTCGATCATCTCTTTACACTTATCCCACTTGGTAATAACTACTGGAATAATCAAATAAAGCATGGTCAGGATAATTCCTGGAAGCTCTCTAACGATTAAGTTTTTAGGTAGAGATTGCTCAAGCCCAAAAACCCAGAAAAACTCAGAGAGATTGACATTATATTCGGCGACGACTTTATGAAAATCCCAAAACTCAAATGGACCATAGAACGTCCAGTTAGGTCCCCGTAAAAATGTTCCTACGATAATGAGGTAGAGCCAAAGGACTAACCAACCAAAAAGAAATGCTGTAATAGCCATTTTTCTTTCTGCGAAAGTGAAGTAGCCATTTCCTTTTGGATTCGTATCAATATAAGGAATTGCAATTAGCCCAACGACAATTAAGCCAGGAAGAACAACCCCTGCCATCCATGGGTCAAAATAAACAAGCATTTCTTGAAGACCTAAGAAATACCAAGGCGCTTTTGCTGGGTTTGGGGCCCAAGTTGGGTTAGCTGGTTCTTCAAGTGGAGCATCAAAAAGAATACCCCAACCAATTAGAAAAACAGTACCAGCGATAATTGCGAATAGTTCCGTATAAACAAGGTTAGGCCATGCCCAAACTTTTTCTCTATTCTCTGGAAGAGCCTCAATTGGACATTCGCCAGCCTCAAGCCTCTTGTCATTTTCTACACATTTATAAAGCGAGTACCATGTTAAAAAAGCCACCGAAAAAACAAGGATTGAAATCGGAACATTATCTGGCCAAGTAATAATAAGCCAAAAGTTAGGATCTAATGCAAAGATTCCGTAAGTAGCAACAAGAAGTGCTCCACCGATCCAGGCAAACTTTTTTGTACCGACCACTCTGTAATACTTAATCATGAAGTAAAAAAGAATACAGGTGATCGGAAACGATCTAATTGGGTCTGCTAAATAATTAATAAACTCTTTCATAGAGATTCTTCCATATTTCTCAAATAATTAAAGTGGTGCTGAAATTCCGCCATCCTTTCTAACTCTCCAAAAGTGAATCGCAATCAAAACACCGACCACAAGAGGAATAAAAACACAGTGAAGGATATAAAATCTAAGTAATGCTGGCTCCCCAACAAAACGTCCCGCTAGTAATTGAAAGCGAACATCGTTTTTATCTGAAACCATAACAAAGTCGCCAATCTGCGCGAGCATTGCACCTGGACCACCGTGACCAGCAAAAGGAGTTGCCTTTGCCATGTTTGAACCAACGGCAATGGCCCAAATGGCTAACTGATCCCAAGGAAGCAAGTATCCTGTAAAAGAAAGCAGAAGGGTTAATACGAGAAGGATAACACCAACACCCCAGTTAAATTCTCTTGGTGGTTTATATGAACCAGTCATAAAAACTCTGAACATATGAAGCCAAACAGTAATAACCATGGCGTGAGCACCCCAGCGGTGAATCTCTCTCATAATCCCGAGAGGAACATGCTCTTTTAGTGCAATAATATCATTGAATGCATACTCCGCTGTTGGGCGGTAATAAAACATAAGAAGAACACCAGTAACAGTTAGTGCTAAGAAGATGAAAAAAGTTAACCCCCCCATACACCAAGTATAACCAAGCTGAACCCCTGATTTTTTTAATTTTATCGGATGTAAGTGAAGGAAGACGTTTCCTGCAACTACAGCCGCCCTATTACGAGCATTGTTTGGAGGCCCATGACGGAAAATAGATTTCCATACCTGCGTCTCTCTTACTTTGTCTGCTAGACCTTTTTCAGCCATTTTTATTCCTCAACAATTATACAGAAAGGAAAGAGTCTGGGTGATCCCATTGTCCTTTCTCGTAACGAAATATTTTAGTTTTATCTACTTTGATTGTTCCCTCAGGTGTGAGGTTAATTTTGTATCTTTCAAGTGGGCGTGGTGCTGGACCTTCGAAATTAATTCCACTGGTATAGTAACCTGAACCATGACAAGGACATTTGAATTTCAATTCAGCAGGCATCCATGTTGGTACACAACCTAAGTGCGTACAGATGTTTGATAAGGCGAAAAGTTTTCCCTCTTCTTTAACCATCCAAACGCCATAACCATTTTTCCATCTCTCATCAACACCCTCTTCATAATCACCAACTCGACCAGCGATAAAATCCATCTCAGGTTCAAAGTTAACGTTTGGATAAGAAAAACGAAAAGCCATACCAAGAAGGCCAGCAGCTGCAGCAGTGAATGTTACCCAAGCCACACTTAGGTAAGAAAAAAATTCTCTTCGATTTAATTTCTTGCGAGTATCTTCGCTCATAAAAATTCCCTCTATAGGAAAGTAATTTATTAAATATATAGGTGTTCAAAACCCCACTCTATATGGGTGTTTTGAACACGTGATTCTTCTAAAAATAAGTAGTTAGATTATGCTTACAAAGTCTCACTTTTTCAACAGATTTAAGGCCTCGCGAGCTTTGCTGACGACCTTTGCGTCAGGCTCATTACTCACTACAGCATTTAAAGTTTCATTAAGTTTTGACCATTTATTTTTTTGCAACGCATTTATAATGCTAAGCTTCAGACCCGCCATTTCAGGAAGAGAAATACCTTGCGAGTTTTTTGAACCTGCTGCCAATAAAATTTCTTTTAAGGTGTCTAATGCATTTTCATTCTTAAATGGAATCAGCGCCATTGCTGCAGCGTAACGGATACTTGTTTGCCCAGAAGTTAAAAGTCCAACAAGTTTAGGAACCGAAGTTTCTACTTTATGGGTTCCAACAACTAGAGCCGAGGCCTGTTGCAAAGCAAAATCTTTTGAATCTAGAAGAGTTTCTACCTTGGACCAATTAAATTTAGTTCCCTCTGGATAACTTCCCAGAGCAACCAAAGCATGAAATTTTACATTTTTATCAATATCTTCGAGAGCTCTTTCTAAAAGGGGTAGGCCTTCATTTGCTTTTAAAGCTCCTACCGCCACGACGATAAAATCTCTCGTCCTTGGATCTTTTGCATCATCATAAACACCGGATAAGTTTTCAACTAGCCAGGGAATTTCTTCAGCTGGTACCTGAGAACTAGCAATGACCTTTGATAATTCAAAGGCGGCCACCCATCTATTTCCGAAAGTCTTTGATTGAATCTCTCTTACCAAGTCTTTATAAGAACGATCCGTTGATAGCATCTTCGTCACACCAAATATAATAAGTGCACCTACGAGCACAATTGCGATAGGTACAACTAGGCCACCTAAAAATCTATTTTCTAATAATTTCTTCGGTGTAGCATCTGCCATTTGCCGTCCTTTCCAAACGCTTCGAGTTGGTTTATGTTCCTGCTTCGCTTTTTAAAGATAAGAATGGTGATTTAGCAAATTCACCCTTTTATGACAATAAAGGTATTCATGGCGTACTTATTAAGAGGTCTGATTTTACTCATGGTTCTAGGAATAGGCCTTACAGTGAGCCTTGCTCACGGCTGGATCACCTTATCTATGAGTCATATTCATGTGGCCATACCTGCTTTTATTTACACAATCTTCGCCCAAGCCTTTGTAATGTTTTATTTTATAGGTGTGGCACGCCTCGTAAAAAATGTTCACCATATTCTCCACACTGAAGAAAATATGGAAGAACTTTTTGATGAAGCCCCAAAAGACCTAGCTCCCTACATAAAAAAAGTTGACCAGTGGAATCGTGACGCTGATCGTTCAAAAAGACAAACTGTCCCTTGGACTATACTTATGCTGATTCTTGGAATGATCGCTTTTCTTCTCGGCGGTGCCCACGACACAAACCTTGTGGAAAAAACAATTCACTCTGGTGTCGTTTACGGGTTTATTGCAGCGATGCTAATTGGATTTGTTAGGCAGTGGTATTATTTGGGGAAGGCTCACGCCTTACTAAGAAAACTTAAATCCCAATTTGAGATTCCAGACGCACAAATGTAATCAAATATCCTTCACCCAAATAAAAACCCGGTTTTTACCTGGAGGATTTCTTCGCACGCGAGTTCTACTTTCGTAGAGGATAGCCTCTTCTTGATTCATAACCTGGGCCATAAATTCCTTAAGATGAAGTCTAGGAACAAAAATATTGTAATAAACTCCCCCAGGCACAAGTTGACCCGGCTTAACATTATCAACTTGAGAAACATCGTACTTATTTAACAATTTATTAAGACGACTTCTAGTAGACGTTAAGTTTACTGATTTCACCATCACTCGATAAACTTTTGTATGTCCGTAGCGGCTTTCACGGTAACCTCTTTTAAGAAGTTCCTCATAATCGGACTGCTCTAAATCGGCAGCACTAAAATCTTTAGGAAGTGAGTCCCAAGAAGTTAAAACAACCTCGGATTCCACGTCAAAACGCTGCTCTTCAAAGTCATTGATAAATGTTTTCGAATCATCAACTTCATCTAGATCTTCAATATTAAGGGTGAAGTCTGCCTTGTTGGCGCTAGCATCTGCCGGGGGTTTAAAAGTTAGCGCCTTATCTAGCCATTTAAATTGCGGTTCATAAACTCCAATTTTCTCAACAAGATATTTTTCATAAAATTTATTTCCATATTTTACCGCATACACGAGGGCCGTCCCAATCAATAAAAGGACAACAACCTCTCTTACGATTCCAAGTTGTTCTTTAAAAGTTGCACGGTTTTTAATGACATTAAAATCAAAGTTCGGGTGATAAATATCTTTTTTCATTTTTCTAATGAATGAACTCCACTCTTCATAAAGAGTAACTTCAAGCGTTGGCATGATTTCATCAGGACCGGTTCCAAATTCAATTTCTGGAAATTGAACAATTCTGCAAAGACCTTCAAATGTTAAGTTAACATTTGGGTTTGTGGGATGAACAATTTGGAAACACTCACTTAATTTTCCATCTTCGTGAGGTGCAAACTCTAGAAAAAAGTTTCTTAGAATTGAAGAAATTATAGATAGACTTAATCCACTTTTTCTGGAAATTTCTAAAATTGAAATATTCTTATTAATAAAGGCAAAGCTTATAAATTTTTCTTTAAGCCAATTAAACCAAGACGAAAGTGGACCGATCTTCGATTGTGAGTATGCATAATCAAAGCGCTGAACAAGTTGTTCAAATGAAAGTCCTTCAATAAAAAAAGAGTCCCAAAAATCTTCGAACTCTTCTTTATAACGACCTTGCCAAGTAATCGCCTCCAACTCTAAATTGAGCCAAACTCGAAACTTATCAAAATCATTTTTATTAAAGTTTAATTCTTTCATTTAACCGATTTTAGTAGAACAGAGATTCCCTGCCCACCACCAATACAAGCACTGGCTATACCAAATTCTAAGTCATTGGCCTTAAGCTGTCTTGCAAGAGTCAATGATATTCTTGTTCCAGTTGCTGCGAGGGGATGACCGATGGCCACTGCCCCACCCCAAATATTTAATTTTTCATCCGGGATACTTAATTCTTTTTGGCAGGAAATAACTTGGCTAGCAAAAGCTTCATTTATTTCAATAAGCCCCATATCAGTAATAGATTTTTTATTTCTTTCTAAGAGTTCATTTATGGCCGGCACAGGACCAATTCCCATAATGGAAGGGTCCACACCTACAACTCTTCCATCAACGATTTCTGCTAGTGGAGTAATTCCATTTTTATTACAGTACTCTTCACTAGCAACAACAACCATAGCTGAACCATCAACAATTCCAGAGGCTGTTGCTGGGGTTACAGTTCCGTCTTTTTTAAAACTTGTTCTCAGTTTTGCCATTCCCTCTATACTGATATCTTCTCTTGGATGTTCATCAACTTCTAAACTCCCTCTTTTTAACTCAAAAGGTGTTATCTCATCTTTAAAATATCCTGCTGCTTGAGCCGCTAGATATTTTTTATGAGAGTTTACTGAGTAGACTTCGCATTCGTTTCTAGTAAGTGAATATTTTTCTGCTAAGTTTTCAGCTGTAATCCCCATAGGGCAACCAGAATGCTTGTCAGTTAAACTATCTAGTAAAAAATCTACTGTTTGAAGAGGTCCATATTTTGTTCCAAACCTTCCACCATACACGGCATGTGGTGCCATAGACATATTCTCTGTCCCCCCGGCCAAAACACAACTAGCTTCTCCAAGCCTAATTAATCTTGTCGCATCTAAGATCGACTGAATCCCCGATCCACATAACCGATTTAATAAATAGGCCGGTTTTTCCTGAGGTACACCAATCTTAAGGCCCACGTGTCTCGCACCATAAAGAGTATCTGTTGAGGAAGGAAGTACATTACCTAAAATTATATGATCAATATCCTCAGGTTTTACACCAGAAGATTCAAGTGCGGCCTTACTGGCAGAAACTGAAAGATCTACAGGGGTTACCCCACCTAAACTTCCTCCAAACTTTCCAAAAGCTGTTCTTTTTCCGTTAACTAGGAAAATTTTTCCTGAGTATATATCCTGACTAATTTGGGACATATTTGCCTCCCCTTGAATAGAGTTCATTCTCCACGATAACCTTATATAAGGCGCATTGCCCAGTAAACACTAAAAGGTCAGTATGACAGAAATCACTCAAGCTAAAGCTAACAGATTCAAGGAAATGGAAACGAAGCGCCATGCTCTAGAGATGCGTAAACTTAGTGGGCAAAATGGAAAAATCTATCAGGACAATGTCAAGGCCAATCAAAAAGAGCTTAAAAAATTACATTCTGATTTCGAGGCAACAAAATTAAATCTTGAAAATGAATTAGAAAGAAAGTTAAAGGGCGTCCAATTATCCCATAAAGAAAAAATTAGAAATGAAAATAAAAGACTTGGGCAAGAGCTCGAAGAATTAAAAAAATCAAACGACGAAAAAATAATAGAGACGAAAGAAACCCAAAGAGCTCAACTAGAAAAAATGATGAACGAGCATAAAGAAAGTATCGATACTGCTCGTACACAATATAAAAAATCAATGAGTAAATACCAATTCGAAGCGTAGGAGTTAGTGGATGTCAGTTAATGCGGAACAAAGTCAGCAAGGTGTTTTTATCAATGGCAAAGCTCAAGTGATTGAGATGCTTAAATACATGCAGCCAGAGGAAAGAGAGCTTCTTTTAAAAAATATTAAGGCCCGTAACCCACAACTTGCTATTGAGTTAACAGAGAATTGTTTAACATTTAATGATCTAAATAGACTTGGTGATGAGGAACTTCACCTTATATTTAATTATGTAAAACCTGCTATTTGGGGACTTGCCCTAAAGAATACCCCACGTGACTTTCAAAGAAGAATTTTAAGCCTAGCTCCAAGAGATTATGCTGAGCAAGCCTATCAAATTCTCACAACAAGTCTTAAAAACGAAGAAAGAGATACTAAAAGAGCACAACAGAAAATTGTCTCAATTCTTGGAAATCTTCTAAAAAGACGTCAAATTTCAATTTAAGTATTAGGTAAATCAAAGCTACTAAGTAAATGTGAAAGCATTTACTTTTTTAGTCCGCGGCGTTTTCTATATTCATCAATAGATTTTTTAAACTCTTTTTCCGTTTTAGCATCAACGTCGCCACCGGGGTCAGTGATATCATCTACGATTCT
>JAIBDQ010000156.1 GCA_024686135.1 Halobacteriovorax sp.
AAGGTCCTTGTCTAATAGGTCTGTGTAGTCATAAGGAGCATTAAGAAGTGGTTTGATATCTGAATTTTTAATTGGGGCATTTAATTTAACAATGGCGTAGTCACCCTTATGAGTTTCAGCTTTTAAAACTTTTACAATTGAACGTTTTATTGTCCTTCCAGAATTAGTCGTAAAAGTTGCCTCGTTATGTTCAACATCAAATCCACCTTGATAAGAAGCCCAGTGATCGACACAGTGACCTGCTGTTACTGCGATAATGCCATCTTTTCCTGGGGTGTCCGCAATAATTGATAGAGTACATTGCTCTTTAGTCGTAGCTGAAGTTGTAGTAACTAATCTTCCAACAGCAGCTAGCCATTTTGGTGAAGTCTTTCCTCGGACTAGGCGAGGGTCATTGGCCATGGTTTCTGGGAAACCATTATTAGAAAAATTTGTGATATTTGTTAGGACCTCTAAAAGAGGGGAGTTTAGTTCTGTAGCAATTTCTTTGCCGCAAACACCGTCGCAGTCAGCGCCAGCAAAAGCTTGAGTTGATAATAGAGTAAATAGTAATACTAATGTCTTCATTGCAGTTTCTCCCCAGAAATGCTTTTTTTCTTTTATTTAATGCAGGTTCAGTGCCAACTATGAGCTCATGAACACCTGTGAAGAGCCCTATTTAGAAGGGTGATAGGGGATTACCCCCTATAAAGAGGGTGTTAGGTCTCTAACAATGACTAAAAAATAGGCAGAAAAAGGCTTAAGTAGCCAAAAATATAGGCGATAAGTAAGTATGCGATTTCTTGTAATAATGACTTTATTCTTAGGTTTAAGCTTATCTGCTTATGGGGAAGAGTATAGCGCTGTTTGTAAAAAAGAAAAGAGTAGCGAGAATCTATCACTATTTAATTGTTCTAAGGGCGAGTCAGCAACCAGTATCAAGATGCTTGAAAAATTAAGCGGGGAAATTGGAAAGCGGCAATGCAAGTTCTTGAATCTAAGAATTAAAGTCGGGAAGATCGGCGAAAGCGACTTTATGGTTTTTGATAAAGATCGAGGGGTTTCAAGATCTCTTAAATGTTTTTGTAAAGAGAAGATGGGAGAAGGGATTTGTTCGGATGAAGAGAATTTTAATAATAAAATAAATAAACTTAATGATTCTTTTCAAATGCGCGCCTGGGCCAATTTCTCCATCGATTTAATAGAGTCTTCAATCTCAGGAGGAAACTCTTGTGTCAATGAAGTTAAAAAGAAAGTTCAAAGCTCAAACTGCGTGGATAAGTTAGATAAAGTTCGCTTAAAAACAATTCCTCATGCCAGTTCTTATGGTTTTGAAAATGAAACTTTGGAAATCTTAAAATCAACAAATCTAGATAATTACTTTGAGAATATTTCCAATTATGGAAAGGCCCAAGATGGAATGGTTTTAGAAAGTCTTTCAAGTTATCCCAATGGAAAAAACTCAATCTCTGTTTCGAGCTTTAAAGATAATTTTAAGAAAAAGGAAAAAATATCATTACTTGATTTGAATTCTTCTAATTACGAAACCCTTTTAAAAGAAAATGATATTTATAAATATATTAAAACCTTTAAAGAGGTCCTACGTTCAGAGAATCCTGAGGCTACTTTAACCGCAAATTTTAAAGGTGGTCTAGACTTCTTTTCTTTTAAATCTGGATTAGTTAAAGATGAACTAGCAAAAAGAATGTCAGTGGCTATGCACCCTGACTTAAAGTGGCTTTTTACAGGCATAAAAAGCTTTAGCGAATCTGATAGAAAGAAAGTCAGAAAAAAGTTTTTGAATTTCTCTAAAATAGCACGAGAAAATGAATTTGATAGTTTAAAAGATTTAAGACTTAAATATGATAGAGAGTTTGGACCAAAGTGTGATTCATTAATTGCAAAAGCCGTTCAAATTTGTGAAATGGATAGCTCTCAAAACTTAGCCATGGCCAAGTCTCTTATTCAAAGTGGAAAGTTTGATGAAGTAAGAGGTGCTGCCGATGAAGAAAATAATTCTGAAGAAAGAGATGTCGACAATTTAGAACAAGAGTTAAGTTGTTTTCAGTTTCCCAAAGATCATGTTTCTAAAGAGAGTGAGCTTTTTGATCTCGTTTCAAGGTCTATCGATCTGAAGAATACGGTTAGGGGAACAGAGATTCCATTCATTGAGGCGGAAGTCGATACGGCCATCGCCCGAGTGCAGGGAATGGAAGATGTGGCAAAGCGGATCGAGAAGGTTAAGGCCGAAGGAAAAGATCCTGTTGAAGCAGAGAGGCTCGATAAAAGATTTAGAGAATATCTATCGAATTTAGAGCTTCCGAGTGGACAGAACTTCTCTTACTCCGGTGGGGATATTTACCAAGGGGTTAATGCCTATAAGAATGAAGTTTATAATTGGGCAGATAGTGAAGTTGAGAGCAGACTTTCTGATATCCAAGGAGAAACGGAATCAATAGTAAATAGCGACCTTTCTCCGGCCGTAAAGAAGGCTAAGCTTGAGCGTTTAATGAATGAAGTGCAAAGATTGAATGACGGGGATTTCTTAAAAGAGATCTTTGAGCAAAAGCAATCTATTGCCGATCAAATCGCAAGGTATGAAGATGAAAAAGAAAACTGGGACGCTCAATATGCTGAAGAAGCTAAGCGAGACCCCAAAGCAGTTCAGGCCGTAGCGCCACCGAGAGATCAAACTCGAGTTAGTGGTGGAGCTGGCTCAAGAGGAAGCAATAGTTATAAATCTGTTGGCTCTCCGGGAACTGTTTCAGCAGCTCCTGGAACTGCGGCCGGCGCCGATGAGTCTGTGGCCTATATTCCACCTAGACCTAGCGTCCCTTATGCTCAAGGAAGTATGTTAACCCGAATTGTTCCAAAGGATGAGTTTGCTGACAATACAGTGAAGGCGAGCTTACTTGCGAGACATAAGGGATATCCTATCGCAGTACTAGATGAGAAGGCCCTAAAGGTTGAGCTTTATACTCCCGAGGATGGAACTAGCTATAAACTTCAAGAGACCTTAACAATAACTGAGGCCGAAGCTAGAGGTTATGTTTTTCCAGATGATGTTAAAAAACTAGTAGAAGGTTATAAGAAGGATAAGAGAAAGGGGCGCGCTCCTGCGAGTTTTATTGAATATGAACCTGAGGCCAAAGCGCTAAAGGAAAAAAAGAAGAAACTCTCAAAACTTCAAAGCATGGCCGACGTTATGGAGCGACAAGGGGTCCCAAGAAGGGCCATGGTGGTTAGGCTTAATCAAGTTTTAGATAATATTTAATTATATTTGGGACGCTTATCGTACTCAATAGGATCTTCAAGTCCGGCTTTTTCAAAACCTCTCAGCCTTAGGGCACATGAATCACATACACCGCAAGATTTATCACCTCGCTCGTAACAAGACCATGACGATTCAAGAGGAGCTTTTAGCTCGACAGCTTTTTTAACGATCTCTTCTTTTTTTAGATGAATAACGGGAGTGATGACCTCTATATCACCGTCTTTGGTTCCTTCTTTGATCAAGGCATTGAGCGCTTTGTAATAAGAGGGGCGGCAATCAGGATAGCCACTTGAGTCCTCTTCTACTGCGCCAATATAAATTTTCTTTGCCCCAATGACTTCAGACCAACTAACGGCCATGGAAACGATATGAGTATTTCTAAAAGGAACATAGCTATCAGGGATATCATTGCTATCGCCAGCATACTTTTTTACATCAATTGAGTCATCAGTTAGTGAAGAGCCACCAATTTGTTTTAAAAAGGAGACGTCGATGACCTTGCGTAGGGACTTCTCAACTTTGTAGTGATCTGCAATAGCGTGGAAGCAATGAAGTTCTTTGTCTTGCGTGTTTTGGCCGTAATTTAAATGGAGAAACGCCAATGAATCATGGGCTTCATTTGCAAGGGCCGCAGTGACTAATGAGTCCATGCCACCGCTAACTAAAACAACTGCTAATTCTTTGCTCTTTCCCACTCTAGGTCCTTTCTGCTACGTCTTGTATATAAGCCAAAATCTTTTCTGTTTTATCTTCTGCTTTTTTCTTTTTCTCTTCTAAAGAACCTTCGGTTACTTGAAGCATTATATAGAATTTAATCTTTGGTTCAGTACCAGAAGGTCTAAGAAAAACCGTATCTCCTGACTTAAGAAAAAATCCTAAGGCATTCGTAGGAGGAAGATTTAACTTCTCTACCGTGTTATCAAAATATGAATTGGCTTCACCAGATTTATAATCTTTTAAGGTGTGAACAGCTTCATTGGCAAACATTGGGTCTGGAAGGTTTCTAAAATGCTCCATAATTCGATCAATTTTCTCGGCACCGGCCTTACCTTCGTATACAAGGCAAAGGAGAGTCTCATGACTAAATCCAAATTCAGTATAGATGTCATCAAGTGCGTCGACTAAGTCTTTACCTTTAAGTTTGTAGTAAAGGGCAATTTCTGAAAGTAGAGCAATTGAGCTTACGCCGTCTTTATCTCTTACGTAATCGTGATTTAAATAACCAAATGATTCTTCAGTACCAAAAACAAAATTTCTGTTTGGTTCTTCTTTTTCGATGACATTGACGCGACCACAGATCCACTTAAAGCCAGTTAGGGTAACTTCTTTTTCAACACCGTACTTTTCAGCGATCTTATCCTGAAGGGGAGTTGTTACAATGGTACGCACATAGTAGGGCTCTTTTGGCATTCTTCCCTGCTCAGTTAGGTTAGAGCAGATATAGTGAAGCATCAGAATTCCAATCTGGTTACCATTTAAGTAAACAATCTGACCGTCTTTCTCTAAGGCGATCCCAACTCGATCAGTGTCCGGGTCAGTCCCCATGACCATATCACCGCCTTCTTTTCGCATAAGTTTTACACCAAGATCTAGGGCCTCAGCATTTTCAGGGTTTGGTGAAGAAACTGTAGGGAAGTCTCCGTCTGGTTCCTGTTGTTCTGGAACGTTAAGAATATTTGTAAAACCTAGATCGTTTAGAGCGCGGTTACATGGGATATGTCCCGTTCCGTGAAGAGCAGTATAAATTATTTTTAACTGCTCACCGTTTTCTTTACACAGCTTTGGGTTGATAGCCTTCCCAAGAATGGCGTCATAGTAAAGATCTTCAACATCTTCTCCAACCATAACGATTTTATTTTCTTTTAGGGCCGTATCAAAATCAGCTAATTTAACAGTTCCGTAATCAGTGATGCTGTTAAATTGATCGATGACATTTTTATCATTCGGAGGTGTTACTTGAGCACCATCTCCCCAAAAAACTTTATAGCCATTGTACTCTGGAGGGTTGTGACTAGCGGTAACCATAACTCCGGCATTACATTTATTATGGCGAGTAGAAAATGATACTAAAGCAACGGGATTCATTCTTTTATATAAGTAAGCGGTGATTCCATTGGCCGCAAAAACACAGGCCGCTTCTTTGGCGAATTCTTCACTAAATCTTCGGCTATCATATGAAATAGCGATTCCGTGATTTTTGCCGTCTATTGGATCTTCCTTCAAGACTGTGGAGGCCACGGCCTGAGAGGCTTTTCTAATATTGTACTTATTCATTCGGTAAGTGCCTTGGCCAAGTTTGGCGCGCATTCCACCGGTACCAAACTCTAGATCTCGATAAAATCTCTCGACTAGCTCCTCATTAAAGCCGCCATCAATAAGCTCTTTGATCTCTTTTCTGTCTTTTTCGTCGATTGCTGGGTTTTTGGCCCAGTCACTGGCACGTTGTAGGGCCTGCTCTTCCATACTCTACTCTCTATAGTGGTTGATTAAATCGCCCCGCTTTTCGCAAATTTAGAGCTTTTGAGCAATGAAGCAAAGCGAAATAATGTCTAGGAAAATTTGCTTCAATTTAAATTGATAGATTGCCGATAAATCAGTTATAAATAGTTGAAATTGTCTTAAATACGTAAGGAGTTATATATGGCTAATCCAGAGATGAAGCACGCTAAGAACATAGCGGGAGCTTGGTATTGTACTGACCCAGATGATGATAACGGAGAAGGATGTATTGCCTGTAACGTTTGTTACACAGGTGCACCTGAATTTTTCGCTGAAGATGAAGATGGTAATGCTTATGTTATTAAGCAACCTTCTACACCGGAAGAAATTGAGCTTTGCGAAGAGCAACTTGAAGCATGTCCTGTTGCATCTATCGGTAGCGACGCCGCTTAATAATTTAATAAAATTATCAAGTAAAAGGGGCCTGATTTTTATCAGGCCTTTTTGTTGATTGTTTTGCGGGTCCTGTTAGAATCTAGATAAATAACAATTTGAATTTATTGGAGTTTGTATGAATCCTACAACGATTGAAATCATTGGTACGGTCTGTTTTGCTATAGCCGTGTCTCATACCTTTATGGTGAAAAAGTTCCAGCAGATTGCTCATAAATATCCGGAAGGTTCTATCGGTGAAAACTTTTGGCATTTTATGGGGGAAGTTGAGGCGGTCTTTGGAATTTGGGGAGCTATTTTTATTGGTTTTTACGCCGGTATAAATGGTTTTGCTAATTACGATGATGCCCACCATCTAATCTTAGGTGTTGATAGAGGATATTTAGATGCGAGCGGCGTTCATATTAAAGGGGCGGTCAATTATTTATCAGGACTAAACTTTACGGAGCCGGCATTTGTTTTTGTTATTATGGCCATGGCCGGAACAAGACCCATTATCCTGATGGCCGAAAAGATGATTGGCATGTTTGCGAAGATTATGCCATTTGGATCTAAAATGTCCTTTTATTGTGCGGCCTTAATCTTTGGACCACTTCTAGGATCATTTATTACTGAACCTGCTGCCATGACTGTGACGGCCTTAATTCTTTTAGATTATTTTTATTCTTCTAATATGAGCCGAAAGTTTATGTACGCCACTATCGGATTACTCTTTGTGAATATTTCTATTGGTGGAACACTTACTCATTTTGCAGCTCCTCCAGTTCTAATGGTCGCAGGTAAGTGGGGATGGGGAATGTCTTTTATGATGACTCATTTTGGTTATAAGGCCGCTATCTCTATAGTCATTTGTACCATCGTTACCGCCCTTGTTTTCAAGAAAGAACTTCAAGGTGATTTGGAGATTAAGCAAAAGCACGATAACTATATGGTTCCAACTTGGTGGATGACTTTAATTCATCTTATTTTTATCGCTCAAGTTGTTATACTTGCTCACCATATGGTGGCCTTCTTAGCACTTTTCCTTTTCTTCCTAGGTTTCACAACTGTTACTCAAGAATATCAGGATAGAATTCAACTAAAAGAATCTCTTCTTG
>JAIBDQ010000137.1 GCA_024686135.1 Halobacteriovorax sp.
ATACCTGCGCCACGTGGTGCGATAAGTTTTCAAACACTGATTTAAGACTTTCATCCTTTATATAAGGAAGTTAAAAAGAATCTAAGAAAGGATACTGCGGTCTAAAAAAAGTATCTATATAAGGAGAGAGAAATGGACTACAAACTTGAAACATTAAAGCCCATGATCCCAGTGCTTATTATGTTAAGCCTGGTTATTTTTGCGGCAGAATCATTCGGAGCAGAAACTGACTTTAGCTTTGGACAGATCACGGCAAGAGGTTCTGGATGTCCCGCTGGAACGGTGGATATTATAAAGACAGATGATCAAAAGACTGCATCTATTCTCTTTAGTGAGATGATGGTGGAGGTGCCACAGTTCGACGGTGATAATGAGAACGACGAGATGGATGATGATAATAGAACTCCAACTAGCCGACATAATAAAGATATCGCGGTTAAGGTTTGTAATATCGTTTTAAAGGCAGATATCCCCGCCGGTCATAAAATTACTAGTGCCGATATTAGTATCGATTATAGAGGTGCCGCCATAATGGATCAGGGAACCCAAGCACTTTTTCATTCAAAGTTTTTAAACTTTGTGGGGCCACAGAGAAAAGAGCATAGGGTTAAGGGAACTGTCGTTAGAAAGGTTTGGAGGAATGGTAATGTAGATGAGGATTTTACTTTTTCAGAATCAAAGAAGATTGCTCTTAACTCAAATTGCGGAAAAAGAGGTCAGAGGAATACAAAAATTGTTCTTAAGAATATTTTAAAAGCAGGTATTAAAAGAGGTTACCAGAATGAAGATGTTTCAGCTTTCTTGTCACTAGATAGCTCAGATATCGTGGGAAAGATGCAGATAAAGTTAAATACTGAAGTCTGCCGTGGTGGTAACGGAAATGGTAATGGAGGAGGAGTTGAACAACCTCCTGTGCAGTGTAGACGCGGTTTTTCATGGGATCCCCATCTCAAGCGTTGCAAGCCTTCTAGAGAAAGACCGCCTAGAAGACCAAGAGTTCCACGTCGCCCACGTCACCCTATTTGGGGATAACTTGAGCGAAAGTTCGGGTCTGATTATGGGGTCAAGCTGGTGTCGGCTTGGCCCCTTATCGAGGTTATAAAAAGAATAGGGAGGTGTTAGTTTCTGAAAAATAATGACATTTAATAAGGTTTTAGGAAGTTAGGGATTAGGTAGTATTGTAGAGCCCAAAAAAAAACAGCATAACAAGATTAGTAATGCGGTTATTGGAGGGAGAGCCAAGTGACCTTAACAGAACAGTTGAAAGACATTGTTGAATCCTATTTTGCGAAACATCCGAATGTTTCTATTAATGGATTGGCCATGCGCTCTGGGGTGGGAGCTTCTACTCTTAGAAGACTTTTGGCAGGATCTATTAAAGGCGACCCAGCCCCGCACACTGTCCTAAATATCTTAAGCACCATTACCAAAGAAAAAAAGCTTAGCGCTCTTGTTAAGCTGGTAGATGGCCCAATTGGGGAGATGCTTCAGGAAACCTTTAGTCATTTTATTGAATCAGAAACCCCACACTCTTACGATAACGACTTAAATGAAATACTAAGGGATCAAATGAGTTATTTTATTTATAAATTAGCTGCGAACAGAAAGGGAACGGATAAATTATTCGTGACTGAAATGTTTGGTAAAGCTGGTTTAGAAAGATTAGCTAATCTTTTAGATTTAGGAGTTGTCACTGAGAACGCCGAAGGTGATATTCATGCCTCTGAGAAAGATTTTTCTCTTGATGTTGAAATCGCAGCAGGACATTTACCAGAGCTAGTAAAGTTTTATAAGCCTAATAATATCGCAAACGGGCAAAACCTTTTTTACACTATGAGTGAATCACTTAGTGAAGAAGGGATTCAAAAAGTTAAAACAATTCAAAAAGAAGCTATTAAAAAAATATATGATGTAATGCGCTCACCATTTTATGAAGGGGAAATCCCTTTCTTTACGCTTGATATGTCGGATACTTTAAGTTTTGAACCGACAATTGGAGAACTACAATGAGAGGGTTAACTATCGTAACATTCTTAATGGTAATGGCATGGATGATGGAAGTTAGTTATTCTGGTGAAGTTACAGGAGCGGGAGCTGCTAAGCTTTTAGTTCAGCATGAGTATAATGTGAAGGCCTTAAAGCAAAGTGGCCATAAGGTTCTCTTTGGCGAGCTTACAGGGGCTGGAAAACGCATGAACTTAGACCGAGTCAAGTTAGTTATTACGAAGAAAAAAGTTTTTGATTTAAATAAAGCAGACCATGTTCAGTTTAAGCATCCATCCGCCGCTAAGGCCCTAGTAGATGTGGCTCATTTGGAATTCGGCAGCCAAGTGGTTAAAGCATCTCAAATAGAAGCCTTGGTAGTGAAGTAGATACTTTTATCTTGAGGGCCTCGAAGCTGACTTAAGCTTCGGGGCTTTCTTTTTTTAGTAATTTCAGTATTTTACATCTATTTTTTTTCTTCATAAAAGATGGCATCAAAGCCGAAAAGAACCCATGGGTAAATTCTTTTTTAAGAGCTTCATATTATTCATCGTTTTAATAAGCGCTGTCCTCGCTGGGGACATCGATGCGCTTATTAGTTGGAAGCCACATCCTAAACATCCTGGAATGGTGCTACCCGTTTTAAAAGGTGAGAGTCCAGAGAAGGCCATTTTGAGATATCGCGAGGCCCTATACCGTACAAAAGATCTAAACTCCGCCAGAGAACGTCATAAGGTCACTAAGGAGATGTTATCCGGAATGAAGTTTGATTATATTTCTATCGAGGGATTAAAAAGCTCACCAAGACCAAGTTTTCTTCTTATGGCGAATAAGTTCAATGATTATGAACCAAAGTATTACCGAATTTGGGATTTTATAAATCCAATTACTAAGAATGGAGGAATCGCTCATATCTTACCCATTAGTGTGGATGTCTCTCTTTCTAAAAAACAAGCAGCAGAGTTTAGAGACTTAATTGCTGGTACTTTTGATTCGCTTTTTGGAATGGGTGGCGAAGATGTAGATCCAACATTATATGACGAAAGATTGACGTATTCTAATGCCAAAGAAGTTGTCCCTACGAGAGATCTTTCTGAAGTAAAACTGATTAAAAGATATATTCAAAAAAAACGTGGAGTCTACTACGGCATTTGTCGTGGATCTCAAATTTGCTTTGTTGCTAAGGGAGGGAAGCTCTCACAAGATATCTTTAAAGACGGTGTGACCGATGAGCATTTAGATGTTTGGCATAAGGTGAAAATTGTAAAAGATAATAAAAATCTTATGCGGGCCTTTGTAGGTAACCAAGATGAAATCGATATTTATAGCTATCATCATCAGGCCGCCCGTGCAGGAACTGCTGACGTCATGATAAACTCTGAAACTGGCAGCGGCGTTAATCATGTTGTTGAGGGGTATCAGTTTAAAAATGGCCTTGGACTTACCTTTCAATTTCATCCAGAAATGATGCATAATAAGGATGGAGATAATATGATGGCGGGGATGGTAAAGTACTCAGCTTTTGTGAAAGAAGTTAGGGTATTAGGTCCGAGCTGTAATAATTTAGTTGAAAGGTTTTTAAGATGAATATTAGGCACGAACTACCTCAGTATATAGCTGAATTTATCGGCACTTTCTTTCTTGTTTTTTTTGGCTGTGGCTCAATGGTTTTGGCAGAGTTGAATCCTGCTTATAATGGTTCTTTTGTTCCAATTATTTGGGGAGGGGCCGTTTCGATTATGATCTATGCTGTAGGGCATATTTCAGGAGCTCATTTTAATCCGGCCGTAACGATCGCTTTTTGGGCGGTTAAAAGATTTCCAGGAAAGAGAGTCTTAGGCTATATCCTTTTTCAAATCGCAGGAGGCCTATTAGCTTCTCTTGTTCTTTTTATTATTTGGGGCGGCGAACATCAGTTTGGGGCCACAAGTTTAAGCACTAGTGTTGGAGCAGGTTTTTTAGTTGAGTTTATCCTAAGCTTTGCTCTCATGTTTGTGATTATCTCAGTGGCCACTGACTCAAGGGCCGTAGGGGAGCTAGCAGGTATTGCTATTGGTTCAACAGTTGCTCTTTGTGCTTTTGTCGGGGGACCTTTGACTAAGGCCTCAATGAATCCTGCTAGATCAATTGCTCCTGCCATCGCGTCAGGAGAGTTCGGGATCTTGTGGTTATATATTTTAGCTCCAATCTTAGGAGCGATCGTGGGTGCCCTTGTTTATGAATGGGTTCGCTGTCAGCGAGAGAACCATGATGGCCATGGTTGTTGCTAATTATTTGTTAAGCAAATTCAACCTTAAATCTAAACTAGCGTAACTATTGTCAACATGTTGTCCTAGACGAACACTATGAGGAATCGTTTTGTCTTCAAAGTTAAACCAAAGAGTTGTGCCAGTGAACTCTCTAACCGGTCTGTCTTCTATTCTATTTGTCACCCAATATAAAACTTCATAGCGATGCTTTGGTTTATAATTTTTCTCATAGAGTCTGGCCCTCAAGTGAACACTAAACTCTTTGACTGTATTAAAGTAAGGACACTTCACTGTCCAAGAGCCACTCATGGGATTTGTAATTTCGTGGGTACACTTTGAAGCGGGAAGTTCTGTTGGCTGATATTTAAATGAAATCATCTCTTTTGTGATTTCATAAGCGCTAAGATTTGCGGTTAAAAGTAAACTAATAAGGGCTGCAACTTTAATCATCACTATTCCTTGGTCATAATCATTTATAAAATCTTAACTTTGAAGTTTTCATTTGAGTAGTTTAAAATCTAATAATGATAAAACCACCAAAAGATCTTCCCTTAGCTGATATTATTCCCGACGAGCCACTCTTATTAATGGGGGCAGGACCGGTTCCAATTCCTAATGTCGTTTCCCAGGCCAATGGGGTGGTGATCAATCATTTAGGCGATACAATGAATCAAGTAATTGATCGAGTTAAATTGATGGCCGCCTATACCTTTCAAACTAAAAGTGAAAAAATTTTAGGGATCTCTGGACCAGCCTCAGCGGCCATGGAGATGGCCATCACGAATCTAATTTGGCCAGGTCGTAAGATTTTGGTGTTAAAAATGGGAACCTTTAGTGGCCGTTTTGCAGAGATGGCAGCTGCAGTTGGGGGTGATGTCACTATTTTAGAAAATAAGGAATTTTTGCCTTTCACAAAAGAAGAAGTAGAAATAGAACTTAATAAAAAAGACTATGATGTGATCACAATCACTCAAGGTGAAACATCCTGTGGTTTAAAGAATATTCACTTAAAAGAAATCGCTGCTCTTGCCCATTCAAAAAACGTTCTCTCTATTGTGGACGCTGTCTGTACTCTTTCAACTATGGAACTGGCCATGGATGATTGGAAACTTGATGTAGTTGTAACAGGTGGACAAAAAGGACTATCTTCAATTCCAGGTGTCTCTTTAATCGCTTTTTCTGAACAGGCCTGGGAAGTCATCCAAAGAAGGGAAGTCCCTTGTCCTCATTGGTGTTTAGATGCAAAAAGGGCACACGGATTTTGGCAAGATAAAAAATATCACTATACAGCTCCAGTTCCTGGAATTTTGGCCCTCCATGAGGCACTTCGTTTGATTTGTCAGGAGAGTCTTGAAGAGAGGTTTGAGCGGCACCTAAGTAGCTCTAAAGCTCTTCAAAAAGGAGTGGAGTCTATGGGGCTTGAGCTCTTTATTCCTGAAGAGTATCGCCTTAATTCGGTCTTGGCCATCAAGCTTCCTGTGGGAATTGATTCTCATAAACTTATAGATCATATGGTTAAGGCCTATTATGTAGAAATCTCGGGGGCCTTTGGTCTTGATATAATTCGAATAGGACAAATGGGTCAACAATGCCGCCCGCAAAATATCATTCGAGCGCTTTACGCACTTGGAATGTCATTTAAATTATTTGGAAAAAACTTAGATCTAGCGGCCGGAATGGCCGCCCTAGAGCAATAGTCTATTTAGGCAAACAAGACTTTAAAATCATAACTTTACTTGGGTGCTCAGTTACACCGCCGCAACCAAAAGTTTTATGATTTTCACTATCTGGATAAATAAAGAAACGAATTCTATCTGTTGTTGTTGTATAGATTCCAGTCTTTTCGTCTTTTATTTTTACTTCGAAAATGGCTTTATATGAATAAGTTTCCTTACTTGTTAATTCAACCTTAGTGATCTTCACATCTGAGAGATGCTTAACTACGGCATCAACTTTTGTAGCCTCGTCATTACTGAAGTCACTTTGAATCAAGAGGTGAGGGAACTTCTTTTGATCTAAACAGTCTGATTCAACATTTTCTTCTAAGACAATGCCCGCAAGTTCAGCACGAATCATATCCATGGCAACTTGCTTTGGAGTTTTGTTACTGGGACAACTAAGCGCAAATACATTTGCACTAAAAAGTAATCCTATAATTAGACTAAGACTCTTCTTCATATTTCTCATCCATAGAAAGATTATTACACTTGTTAATACATTCTTCACCTTCAATCTTGATTCTCTTACTTGAAACACACTTCGGATCGGAAGTTTGATGACGAGTAATTGTAAACTTTGAGGCAACACCTCTAATCGAACCAGAATTTACCGGAGAATTATCATTCTTAACTTTATTAAGACACATCTTTACGGCCATGACTCTTAAATTATTCCACATAGTCCCACCAGAGTGAAGATTGGCCTTAACTCTACTTGGTCCATATGAACCCTTAATAGAGCCACTGTGAATATAAGTAAAATTGAACTTTTTTGGAGTAATTGAATTACAGTTTCCGTCTGCAGCGGCTTTTTCAATACCAAGTGGATCTTCACCGACAGAATCAATCATAACAATATGACTTCCAGCTACATTGATTATGTCTCCTGACTTAACTGGAGCAGAGGGAGTCATTGTCGCTTTCTTAAGGCAGCTTCCTGATCGGTTAATTTGGCCATGATAAGAACGAGTTGTATTGTCGGTAAATGGTCCACTACTTTTATTAACCTTAAGTCCTTGTGCTCCAAGGGCCATGGAGATAAAGGCAGAACAGTCAATTCCTGCTGCGGGCTGTGAACCACTGGCCACACCGCCACCTTTCTTAAAGATTTTCACTGTACCACTCTTATTGGGATAGGCTCGTGAGCCATATCCATACACTGGTGGCATCTTGGTCATGTCTTTACAACTTTTTCCTGGATAGCTTGAATCGCCTTTAAGTCTTTTTAGAACCGCATGTGAGTTCACGAAGGCATTAGTATCAGTAATCTTTCTTAAGTAACCGCCAGAAACACCTTTTTGGCCACCAAAGCTTTTGGCTTTTGAAACACCTCTTAAGTTCGGCGTTGAAGAATCAAGAGTAACATCAATGGCCTTACAAGATTGGTAGTAAGAGGCAAGAACTCGTCTGGCACCAATGGCCGCAGGAGTTAACTCTTTACCAGTAGGTCCGGTTGAATTATCCCATGAGTCGGGGATCATTCCATCTGGACAAGGGTTGTTTGGCGGGCGAGTAGCATTTTCAATATAGCTATTCATTCCATCACTAGTAGGGAACTCAGTAAAGTCTTCTGTAAGTTCTCTGGCCTCATCGATCCAGCTGTCTTCCTCCGGTTCGTATTCCGGTGCATTTTCATCTTTATAATCGTCGGGATTATATTCACCAGTTAGAGTACTGTTCGCCGGATTCTCTTTGCAGGAGATCGTGAACATTAAAAGGAAAACAACAAATAGGGTGCGGCTGATAACTCTCATGACATTTATTTTATTGTAATCTGTGATAAAAACTAACGACTATTTGTAAGTGTTTGTAAATACATGCTTTTCGGCAAGAATTACTACCTCAAAAAGTGGGCGAAATATCGGATCACAAAGGCTCTCGGTGGTTTTCTTTTTGATTAGATAAAGTTTTTTACTCGGTCTTTGTTGATGCCTTCAGTAAATGGCAGTCCTTTTTTTACTAAATAGCTAATAACTCTCTTTTTTAGGTACACATCTAGATGGGATTTAAAATAGACCTAGAAGATTCATTAGGGGGAAGTCATGAGTTCAAAAGAAGTTCAAAAAAGAGCAAACACAAAACCAAAGGCAGCTAAGAAAGACTTGGTGGAACCTCAAAGCTTTGTAAGTCGATTTGAAAATCTATACCCAGATAAGATCGTCGGGATGAGCTGGAAA
>JAIBDQ010000151.1 GCA_024686135.1 Halobacteriovorax sp.
ATATTCAGAATTAAAAATAATGAGAAGTTTTCTATTTAAAGATTTTTTAAAACCAAGCTTAAGGAGGCTCTCAATCTTTTTCTTTCCTGATCCCGTGTCGGTATAGACTTTGACCTCGGGGATAGTGAAGAATTGCCATGAGCTTCGCAAAAGAGAAAAGCCAATTCCACCAGAAAGATTAATTCTTTTAGGTATTTTCTCTAGGCTTCTTCCCTGTTCAGCAAAAGCATTAATTTCCCAAGAAAAATGAGGGTAACTAAAAGAAAAATTTTGAAGAGAAGTTATTTTGATTAAATCAAATCTTCTAATTTCAAAATCTTTATCATCATAAAAAATCTTGCCTTCTAAAAACTTAATATAAGATTTTTCATCATAACCAAGGATTGGATCATCAAATGAGTGAAAACCGTAAGAGAACTCTAAATAAGGATCTTTTAAATATCCTATCCCTATCTTCTTAAATTTATGGGCAAGATCAGGGGCCCTATCGAGATTCTCTTCTTTTAAGTCTATACCCCTAGGAGGGCTTTCTAGTTTTGCTCTCGCAAAAAGGACTTCGTCCATCTTATCTTTTGAAGCCGAATCTAACTGTGTTGCAGCTTTATAGTTGTCAAATTTCCAAAGATCGATGAGCAAATCATACTCGTCAGTAGTTTCTAGTTTTGCTATTTCACTTTTATTGTCTTTGGCCGCAAAAACTCGACTCAGCTGAGTTTTATTCATTCGGTTAACTCGCGCCCAAATCAGTCTCTTAATCGCCGGCCTAAACCCTACTTCTCGATGCTTTGATTTTTCTAGGACCTCTATCAGTGTCGTTTGAGGTACGACAAAAGTATCCTTTTTTGAGTCAAACTCCCATTCAGGTTTAACAGCTTCAAGAAGGGCAAGTACGTGGGTTGAGCAATTTTCATCAAGAAAGTAGTAAGAAAAAGTCGTTCCGGTTATAAGCTCCCACACATGAAGAAGAAGCATTTCTTTTTCATCTTCGCTCATTGGGATTTTATATTCCCATAAATCGCGGCTCTCTGAATTATTATAGGCACCCACGTCCATATAATGAGGTTTAATCTCAAGATAGCTATCATAACCCCCAGTCATCCCCTTAAAGGTATAGATAAAGGAATTATCTTCGGAATTCGTTTGCGCTTGAAAGGCCAAGGAATAACCTAATAACTTTGAAGAGATTTTGGAGTCACTATATTTTTTACGATCAAATCTTAAAAAGGTATGACCAAATAAGGAAGCAGGATTGCTAGGATAGGCACTCGAGTAAACTAAATATAAATCACCGGCATCAATTCCCTTAAGCCAATTATCAAGTTCAGGACAGGAGCCTCTTGCACTTAGTTTGGTTTGCGTGCTTAAAAGTTTATGCCTAGCTGGGAAGCGGCAAGCGAGACGAGGGTCTCTATTAAAAGCTTCGAGGGTTTTAACTAATTCACTCTTAGGATTAGTCATGCCTTTACTAGATAGAAAAAACTCTGGTCTTTTGGCACGTGATTTATAGCCAAAAAAACCTTTTTTATAATGAAGTAAATTTAACCAAGGTTTTGAAAAGGCGAAGTCCTCTCCTGCATAAAGAGAGGACGCCCAAAAAAATATAAGTATTAACTTAAGTTGCAAGCTTTTGAGAGGTCCTTATTGCTAAAGATCATAATATAAGTTTCTTTAAGCATTCTTTTAGGATCAACTTTCTTTGTATTGTAAATTTTCTTGAAGTTCTTTTTCATTGTCTTATTAAATGAAGACATGTCTTTAGTTTTACAACCAATTGTTGAAGCAAAAGAAGTTAGGAAATTCCCTTCCCCTCTTGAGGCCTCAGAAGCGATCTCGTAATAGTTTTCCGTTGCAAACTTCAGGCTTTCCATTTCATTTTTTACAATAGCGTGCTGTGAACAGTTTGATGTCCCGATAGTCATACCAATTGTTGTTGAAGGAAAAAGAATTCCGTTTGTTGTTGCTCTTAAGGCCGAAGAGACCAGTGAGTTTTTCTTTAATAAATACCATCCAGGCCCACAACCTGAACTGCCATCAGCGGCCATGGCGCTGTAAGAGAATAAACTAATCGAAATTGCTAAAAATAAATTCTTCATAAGACCTCCGTATCTTAAACAATATTGTAGCATAGGCGTTATGTCTCAGCTATAAATAGGTATGCGATTACAAAGTAAATTTATCTATGCCAAATCTGAGGTTGATATCTCAGCTCAGCCCAAAACTGACTTTAAAGTTATGCTGGTTATGCACGGTCTTGGGGATAGTTTAGAGCCTTATCAAATTTTTACTCAAGAAGTGAATGTAACCAACCTTCACTATCTGTTATTAAATGCCCCCATGGAATATTTTACTGGGCTGGCCTGGTTTTTGCCCGATCCAAAGAATCCAGAAGAAGCGGTTAAGCAAAGCACTCAATTGGTCTTAAATGAGATTAACTTTTTAATCGAAGAAGGATTTAAACCAGAAGACATTCTTCTTTGCGGTTTTTCCCAAGGTGGATGTATGGCCTTAAACGTAGCAAAAGCTTTTGGGAAGAAGCTCGGAGGGATCGCAGCCCTTTCTCCTAAAACTTATCCGTTCATGCTTGAAGATTTTTCAAATGAGTTTTATAAAACGCCGTTATTTATTGCCCATGGAACCTCTGACTCCGTCATTCCTTTTGAACAAACAAAGAGCTTTGCTGATTATCATGCAAAGTCTCATAGCGACTTCATATGGAAAGAGTACTTCATGGATCATGAGATCGATATTGATGAAATTCATGATTTAAGAGACTGGCTAAACGAAAGTCTTTAAAGCTTTTTAGGTGGCCTTGCCCCGCTAAAGACGATCTTCTTATTCTTATCTATGACAATAGTTACCGGAATGGCCGAGACTCCATAGAGATCTGCGACTTTCATTTCGGGATCAACTAAATGTTCAAAATCAAACTTATGCCTTTTCAAAAACTTCTTTATTAGCTTCTTTTTTTCGCCGCTGTTAACCCCAACAAAAAGAGCTTTAGGGTACTTCGCTTTTAAGGCATGAAGTTCTGGAAGCTCCTGAATGCATGACGTACACCAGGTCGCCCAAAAATTTAAGACAATGGTCTTTTTTCCTAAGTACTCCGACAATTTAAAGGTTTTCCCATCGCTATATTTTGGAAGTGAAAAATCCTTAACCTCTGCGCCAAATAGATTAAATGAAATGAATAGGCTAACTAAAATGTATTTCATATATGTTGCTCCATGGCCTCAATGGACCTTTTGCTATGATGAACCTTCCCTTCTTCATCGATCATAAAAGCATTTATTTTTTTTAAGTTAAGATAACTAAGACCAGCTTTTCTTCCCATAATCATAACAGAAGTCGCTGTGGTGTCAGAGACTTGAGCCGAATCGGAAAAAACCGTAACTGAGGCCAAGTCCCTAGTTGAATTTCCTGTACTTGGGTCGATAATATGGTGAAACTTTTTTCCTAGCTTATGAATAAAGTTATTATAGTTCCCAGAAGTAGCGATTGCTCCATTTTTAATTTTAAAGTATGCACAGGATTTTTCTGGGTCATCAGAAAATGGATTTCTCACTCCAACTTGCCAAGGTCTTGGCGCATCAGACCTTGAATGAACTCTAATATCTCCTGAACCATTAAAATAAAAGTTTGTTAGTCCATACCTTCTTAAAAACTCAAAGCCACAATCTACAGCATAACCTTTTCCAATCCCACCAAGTCCAATGCGCATCTTTTTATGAGGAAGAAAAACTTTTAGGTTTTCACGGTCCAATTGAATTTTCTTGAAATCGATATGTTCAGCTGCTTCCCTTATCTCCAAAGCAGACGGTTCTGTATTCCTTGTCTTATGTTCTCGCCAAAGATGCCCCATGCTAGCGAAGCTAATATCAAAAGCTCCATTTGTTTCACGAGATAAAAGAATCGAGTCTTCGATAATATTAAAAATTTCCTCTGTAACTTCCACCGCTTCTACGCCGGCCATTTTATTAATTTGATTAAAGGGCGAATCCCTAAAGTCTGTTAAAAGATTTTCAATTCTTGCCACTTCATCAAAGGCAAGATGAGCAATGGATTTAATTTCATCATGACCTTTTGCTGTGCCAGGAAAGATCTGAAAGAGAAACTCTCCTCCCATATGCTTCGATGAAAGTGAAATTCGATTCCTATCCATCAAAACTCAGTACCTATTCCAAATTGCACAAGAAAATAATCGAGGTCATTACTTCTCTTATAGAAGTAAGCTCCTGAGGTAAAACTGAAGTCGAGCAAATCTATCTTACTAATTTTTTTATCGCCTATAATCTGTTCATAATGCACACCTATTCTATGGGCGTCAAAACTTCCTAAATCAGAATCAGCTGTCATAAGGGACCTAGAGGTAGGAAGTTCTTTTACGTAGTATTTAGATTTATCCTGAGAGTAATACCTATAGGTTGGCATTATAAAAGCGTCATCATCCATGAAGCTTAAACGAATACCTGCTTCCGCGGTATGAGCACTAACATCCCAGTCGTCAGTATAAAATCGGTAACTAAAATGAGTGGCCACTTCATCAGTAAATCCATGAACCCATTTGCTACTCACGGCATGTCTCGTTCTACTATTTGGAAGACGTTCTTCGACACGAGAAAAACTATTTCCATATGGGTTGTCTAAAACTTTAACTGAATTAGATATATTATTAAGCTTTCCATTCATATTAATGAATGTGTAACCAAATGAAATAATATCTGATCTTGTTAATAATTGAGAGCCGGAAATATCTAAGGCCGAGATGACCCTTCCCTTAAACTCATTTGTCTTAGCTGTTTGAAGATCAAAGTCTTTTGCCTGATCTAAATAGATTTGAGGTGAAAGGCTTAAGACAAAATTATCCTCTGCAAATCTTCCTTCCCAAGAACCACTGAAATTTAAAGATTTATAATCATACTCACTAGAGAAACCGAGGTTTCCTGACCAGGCCCAAGATTTATTATCTTTAGCATAACCAATTCGCCCTCCGATTCGGCTTTGGCCCTTGATCCCTTCACCGCTGGCCCCGGTATTACCGTCGAGTTTTGTATCTGAGGCGGCCGTCCAAGTATCAAAAACTAAGTGTACATTCACATTAGTATCGGCATCGATTTTGTAATCCACAAAAAGCATTGGTTCAATAACATCGACCTCTTCTTTTTTTGAGTTATCAAAAACCTGATCTCCCCCATCTCCATCTTGAAAGTAAGCATTGATAAAGAACTTTGCCTTACTATTAATTGCGGCAAATACATTTTGAATGCCAAGAATGAGAAAGATAAAACCTAAACCTATTTTATTAATTACAGCCACAACCGCCTCCAACTGAAGCGGAGCCTCCGGCAGCACCTTCTCGGTAAGAATTCACTTCTTCTAAGAAAACTGACTCTTCTGGATTTGGGTTTAGTTGCATGATCTTTGAAGAAAGACGACCTCTCTCGATCTGCTTCACATTGGCGCAACTAGTGATTAACAGCGATAAAAGGGCAATTAAAAGTGATCTCATAAGCCTCCTGCTCAATAATTTCTTCTACTTATAGAATAGTATGTAATCTTTCTCAGAAGATGCCAAGGGCCTAACTAGGTGATATAAAACAGGCTATGGAAAAGAAAATAAACACAGGTATACACACAATTTATGTAGGCAATCTTAGCTATAACCGCAATGAAGATGGGATTTTAGGACTCTTTAAAAATTACGGCTATATTAAGAATATTAAGGTTATGCGTGAAGGCAAAGAAGATAAATCAAAAGGTGTTGCCTTTGTCGATATGGTCAATAAAGAAGACGCTCTAAAGGCCATTCATGCTCTAGATGGAAGTCTTGTTGATGGAAGAACCTTAAAAGTTAGCCTCGCCAAGACTCAGGGATTTGTAGAAAAAGAAAAAGAAGATCTTCCAAAAGAAAAACCTTTCCAGTTAAGCAGAAAAGAAGAAATCGGTATGATGAAAAAAGAGAGAAGGACCAATAAGAAACAAGGTTTACAGGCCCTTTTTAATAATCAGAAATAATTAATTGGGGAATTTCGCCCAAAGAAATCCCCAAACTTGCCTTCTAAAGATTTGCTCGTGATCATTAAACATTAACTTCTCGTAAAAGTAGGCATTATTAGCCTCTTCTACCATCCCTGCATCATTAAAAATAGTTCCAAAGTAATGTTCTGTCTTTCCGGCCAAATGAGAAAGCTCATGCATGCTTGTTCTTAGTTGCTCTTCTCTATCTTCCTTAAAAAAGGATTCGCAAAGATAAATTTTATTAAGTGGATAATTTCCTAAAAACATTACATAAGCATAAACCTCACCGCCTTTACAACGCCCTCTATTACCTTTGCAAACATAAGTAAAACCGCTTTTCATTTTGGCTTGCATCTTAGAGATGACGGTTGAAACTTTTGAGTGAAAGCTTGAGTAAGTTCTATTGTGACTATTGTAACGAGGAGAAGGATTTCGATTATTCGCTTCTACAAAGTTTCTTCTCACATAGGGAAGAGTAAAAAGAGGAATCCCCTCTCTTCGATCATTTAATTCCTCTAACCTTTGCACAAGATCTGGCTGAAGAGACTCAATAGTTTTTTTATATGAAGAATGACAACCGCTAGTCGAAACCGCGTAAACATTAGAACTAAGAAGCAAAAGTGCTCCAATAAAAAACTTCATTATAGACCCCTCTATATTATTAAAATAAGTAATCATTTTAGTCTGAATTTAATGAGAAATACCAGAAAATGGCACTGCGGCAAATCAAAAAAGAAGAGGAACCAAGATGGTTCCTCTAATAAACTTATCTTCTGGCAAAGTTTTTTCGATGTATCCTTTTCCATTTTCTAACGGAATCCTCTCTAGCATCCCAGTGCTTATTCCGCACGCTATCTCGAAAGGCCAAGACTCGGTGATAATCAGCTCGGTCTTCACCGATAATATTATTATGTTTAACAAACTCCTTAATAATATCATCTAGCTCCGCTTGTAACTCTCTTCTTTGCCGAGATTGCTCTGAAAGAAAATAAGGAAACTTTGGATAAGCCCGATGATTTTGAACAGAGAACTTCTTCACATCAAACTGACTCATTCTCTTGATGGCATCGTCAGCGTTCATGACTTTTCTTAATGCCGCTGGCTCACGCCTAACTTCAACCACTGTTTCAACGGTATGAGAACTTGGCCGTATATTAGAAATCTTTTGTAAAATTTCTTCTCGCATGTCAGTAAGCTTTTGATTAAAATAACCCCGCTCTAGCGCATTGGGATTATTCTGTTTATCAAGTATGATCCTAATCCCCTGTGCATTTACAGATTTCATCCTACTCATTTCACCCTTGATAGACCTCATCTCTTTAATAAGAAAATAATTAAAGGCTCCCATAACTAAAAAGGAACATAAGATAATTCCTTTCCAGCTCATCCCGACGATCTTATCTGGGTATAGATTTTCAAATCGACTTACAAAGCTTTGAGGTTCCACCAAGTCTTTCTTAGCTGCCTTTGGTTTTGTGTTTGCTCTTTTTTGAA
>JAIBDQ010000082.1 GCA_024686135.1 Halobacteriovorax sp.
CATGAAGAAAACCTACTTCCCAAGGATGGGATTCTTGAATACACCTACCCGTTTATAAGAACGGATCATATTGATGAATTGATTGAGCTAACAGACTGGGAGCAAGATCAAATTCAAATGTTTGGCAAAGTAACGAAGCTCCCAAGATTAACTGCCTGGTATGGCGATCCCGGTGCCACCTATATTTACTCGGGAATAAAGAATGAGCCGAAGCCTTGGTATTCATTATTAAATGAATTGAAAAAATCTGTTGAGCAGCAATGCAACTGCGATTTCAATAGTGCTCTTTTAAATTATTACCGCGATGGTTCTGATCATATGGGATGGCATAGCGATGACGAGTCTGAATTAGGAAGCAATTCAGTTATTGCTTCACTCTCTTTTGGGGCCGAAAGAAGGTTTCAACTAAAGCATAAAACTGACAAAGGAATAGAGGTTATTACAATTGAGCCTAAGTCTGGTTCACTTATAGTTATGAGAGACGTAATGCAAAAATTTTGGAATCATAAAATTTCTAAGACCTCTAAGGCCATAGGGCCACGAGTTAATATCACCTTCCGAAAAATTTCCCTATAATTTCAAGGGCCTTCACATTCTCCACGAATACTGTTTAATAGCGGTGTACAAATAGTTCCTCTTTGAATTTCAGGTAATTAGGCATATAATCTAGTGTATTATTTATTTAGTCCTGCCCTGTGCAAACTTAATAACCGTATGGGGAAGACGAGGTTTTTTATGAAAGTTATTGAACATCTAGACAATGCCAAAGTCACACCATTTAGTTTTGAAATTGTTCCACCTCCAAGAGGAAGAACAGTTAAAGATATTGTTGATATCGTTAAAGCGATCCAACCATTAAATCCACCATGGATTGATGTCACCGCACACTCTGCCGGCGCTTATTATAATGAAAAAAATGATGGCTCTGTTGAAAGACGAATTTATAAAAAACGCCCAGGTACTGTTGGTATCTGCGGAATTATTCAAAATAGATTTAAGATCGACACCGTAACTCACTTGCTATGCCAAGGGTTTACGAAAGAAGAAACTGAAGATGCTCTAATTGAATTAAACTATTTAGGTATCGAAAATGTTTTAGCTCTAAGAGGCGACGGTCTTAATTATAATAAAAAAGTTTCTAAAGAGAGATCACAAAATAGATATGCAATCGATCTCGTTCAACAAATAGCTGAATTAAAAGAAGGTATCTTCGTTGATGATATTGCAAACTCTCAACCTCTAGACTTCTGTGTTGGTGTCGCTGGGTATCCAGAAAAACATTTTGAAGCACCGAATCTTGCTTATGATCTTAAATGGCTTAAAGCAAAAGTTGAGGCTGGAGCCGAGTATGTAACAACTCAAATGTTTTATAATAATCAGCACTACTATGACTTTGTTGAGAAATGCCGGGCAGAGGGAATCAATGTTCCAATTATCCCGGGTCTTAAGATTTTAAAGTCTGTAAAACAACTTCAATCATTACCAAGAAACTTCTATATCAATTTTCCTGACGATTTCGTTGAGGAAGTTATGGCCAATCCTGATCACGTTGTTGAGTTAGGAAAGAAGTGGGCCATGCAACAAGTAGAAGGATTATTAAATTTTGGGGTGCCTGACGTTCATTTTTATATTATGAACGATACAAGTTCCGTAGTTGAAGTAGTTAGTCACTTTCAAAAACAACAGTAAGAGTTAATTATGAGCAAACCTAAAAGCGAAGCCTATATTAGGCTTCAAGAACTACTATCTGAAAGAATCGTATTTCTCGACGGTGCAATGGGTACCATGATTCAGCAGGAATTCTTAGAAGAGAAAGATTTCCGTGGAGAAAACTTCAAAGATAGTAAGATCGACCTCAAAGGAAATAACGATCTTCTCTCTATTACTCGCCCAGAAATCATCGAAGAAATTCATTATAAATACTTCAAAGCTGGCGCCGATATTGTTGAAACAAATTCTTTTAGTGGAACAAGAATTGCTCAAGCGGATTACAGCCTTGAGCATGCTGTTGATGATATAAACCGTCAGTCAGCTATTGTTGCGAGACGTGCAGCGGATAGGGTTGCCAAGGAAGAAAATCGATATTGTTTCGTTGCTGGTGCCTTAGGGCCAACCAACAGAACAGCTTCAATGTCTCCCGATGTAAATAGCCCTTCCTTTCGCGCAGTCACTTTTGATGAACTAAAAGAAAATTACTACCAACAAGGAAAGGTCCTCTTAGAAGGAGGATGCGACATCCTTCTTCCTGAGACAACTTTTGATACGTTAAACTTAAAGGCTGCTATTTACGCCATAAAAGAACTTCAAGAAGAATGGCCTGAAGAATTTCCTGTCATGATTTCAATAACCATTACAGATAACTCTGGTCGAACATTATCAGGACAAACTGTTGAGGCCTGCTGGAACTCAGTTCGCCATGCAAACCCAGTCAGTATCGGCATTAACTGCGCACTAGGGGCCGCAGAAATGAGACCTTTCTTGGCCGAACTTGCTAAAGTGGCAGACATTCCTGTTTCTTGCTACCCAAACGCTGGGCTTCCTAACCCCCTCGCCCCAACAGGATACGATGAAACTCCAGATATTACCGGAAGTAACCTCTTAGATTTTGCTGAAAGTGGTTATGTTAATATCGTTGGAGGTTGCTGTGGAACGACCCCTGATCATATTGCGGCCGTAGTTAAAACTCTTGAGGGTGTAACTCCTCGAAAGATTCCAACTCATACTCCAAGCACACGCCTTTCGGGACTTGAGCCTTTAAATATTTATGATGAGCGATCAACGCCATTCCTCATGGTTGGTGAGAGAACAAATGTCACCGGCTCTCCAAAGTTCGCGAAGTTAATAAAAGAAGATAATTACGACGAGGCCCTAGAGGTTGCTCGTCAACAAGTTGCCAATGGTGCAAATATTATCGATATAAATTTTGATGAGGGTCTACTGGATTCTGTTGCCTGTATGACTAAATTCTTAAATCTAGTTGCAAGTGAACCCGATATTTCACGTGTGCCCATTATGATTGATTCTTCAAAATGGGAAGTTCTTGAAGCAGGACTTAAATGTATTCAAGGTAAGGGTATAGTTAACTCTATTTCTTTGAAAGAAGGTGAAGAGCAATTTAAAAAATATGCCACCATAATAAAGAGCTATGGCGCTGCCGCGGTCGTAATGGCATTCGATGAAAAGGGCCAAGCTGCCAGTAAAGAGGATAAAGTTCGAATCTGTAAGAGAGCTTACGACATATTAGTTAACGAAGTAGAATTTGAGCCTAGAGATATCATTTTTGACCCTAATATTCTGACTGTGGCCACGGGCATCGAAGAACATAACTCTTATGCTGTTGATTTTATAGAAGCTGTTAGAGAAATCAAAAAGATTTGCCCCGGTGCACTCACAAGTGGTGGTATCTCTAATATTAGTTTTAGTTTCCGAGGAAATAATGTGGTTCGTGAAGCCATGCACTCGTGCTTTCTCTATCATGCCATCAAGGCCGGTCTCGATATGGGAATCGTCAATGCAGGTATGCTGGAGATCTATGAAGATATTCAGCCTGAATTAAAAGAAAAAGTTGAAGCAGTTCTCTTAAACAAATCTCCCGAAGCTACCGAGGATCTTTTAGATTTTGCTGAAGGCTTTAAAGGCCAAAGTAAGAAAAAAGATAGAAAGAACGATGAATGGAGATCAACCTCTCTTCAAGAAAGAATTACTCATGGTCTTGTCCAAGGTATCACTGACTATATTGAACAAGACACTGAAGAAGCCAGACAGGCCTTAGATAAACCACTAGATATTATTGAAGGTCCTTTAATGGAAGGGATGAAGGTCGTCGGAAAACTCTTTGGTGAAGGAAAAATGTTTCTGCCTCAAGTTGTAAAGTCGGCAAGAGTTATGAAAAGAGCAGTTGCTTATCTTGAACCCTTTATGGAAGAAGAAAAAAAGAAGAACCCTTCGCAAAAACAAGGTGTCTTCTTAATTGCGACTGTGAAAGGTGATGTCCACGATATTGGGAAAAATATTGTAGCTGTAGTCCTCGCATGCAACGGTTACGAAGTTCATGATATGGGAGTTATGGTCAGCTGCGATCAAATCCTTAAAAAGGCAAAGGAACTCGATGCCGATATTATTGGTCTGTCTGGTTTAATCACTCCTTCATTAGACGAAATGATTTTTAATGCAAAAGAAATGCAACGAGAAGGATTTGTTACACCGTTATTAGTTGGCGGCGCGACGACCTCAAAAGCTCATACGGCAATTAAAATTGCCGAACACTACGACCAACCTATTTGTCATGTTGGAGATGCCAGCTTAGTAGTTGAAGTCTGCCAACATCTACTAAATCCAGATAAAAAAGAACTCTTCGTTAAAGAGCTAAAAGAAAAACAAGCTGCCACTAAGGCACGTTTTGACTCAGGTGAGAAAAAAGAGCTAATTGGTTACAAAGAAGCTCGATCTAAAAAATCTAAGATAGACTGGTCTAAAGCAGAAGTATTCACTCCAGAAAAAATAGGATTACAACATTTTGAATCTGTAAGTATGGATGAAATAGTTCCTTATATTGATTGGTCACCATTCTTTTGGACCTGGGAATTAAAAGGAAGCTATCCGCAAATATTAAAAAATGAAAAATATGGCAAAGAAGCAACTAAGCTCTTTAATGAAGCCAATGAAATGCTTAACAAGATTGTTGCAGAAAAACTATTCAATCCAAGGGCCATCCTCGGACTATGGCCGGCCAACAGCAATGGCGACGATGTTGAAATCTACGACAATGAAGATAGAACAGATATCCTACAAACTTTTCATTTTCTTCGTCAGCAAGGAGGATCATTTAAATCTCTTTCCGATTTTGTAGCACCAAAAGACTCAGGTCATAAAGACTACTGTGGAGGATTTGTCGTTACGGCCGGTTCTGAAGTTGAGGCCCTTGCCAATAAGTATAAAGAAGAGGGTGATGACTATAATTCAATTATGGTAAAGGCCCTAGGCGATAGGGTCGCTGAAGCGTTAGCAGAGTTGATGCATAAAAAAGTACGTGATCAATGGGGTTTTGGAAAAGATGAAAATTTATCCAGCGAAGATCTTATTAAAGAAAAATATAGAGGTGTGAGACCTGCTCCTGGCTACCCTGCTTGCCCAGATCACACAGAAAAAGGACTTCTTTGGAGACTATTAGATGCGGAAAAGAACTCAGGTGTTAAATTAACTGAGAACTTTGCCATGCATCCTGCCAGTTCTGTGTCCGGCTTTTATATGAGCTATCAGGGTTCTAAATACTTTAATCTTGGAAAGATTGGGAAAGACCAAGTTGAAGATTACGCAAAAAGAAAAAATATGAGTGTAGAACAGATTGAAAGATGGCTGGCCCCCAATATTGGATACTAGGGACCATTAATTTAAGCTACAGAAAGATTAGATTTGATTAAGTTTGAATAAGAATCTGTTCCCCAGAAGATTACCCTCTGCTCTGAAAGAATTTCTTCCTCTGGCCTAAGTAAGCGATCTTTTCGGATTGATTTAATATAACTATCCATATTAATCATCATACTTCTAAGAATTTTAAATTCTAAATCTGTTAACCAAATTTTTTGCATTTTGAGGGTTAGGTTAGGAGATTCAATATCTGAATAATAATTATCTACTAGAGATTCAAATAGATCATTAATTTCATGCTTAACCAATTCTGCTTGATTGTAAGCTTTTAAACTTTCTTTCTTTTTACTCAGCATATAGAACCCTTTTTTATAACTTACTAATCCATAATCCTTTAAGTTTGATAAAATAGTTCTTACAAACATTTCAGAAAGAGATGTGTCAGATGATATTTTTTTCACTGTGGTCTTATCTTTATCTATTGATTCTAAAACCATTCTCTCTACTGCAAGTAATCCTTTCATATTCCTTCTCCTTTTAATTTTTCTGTTGTTATTTTCCGTCTGATTTTTCTTTCTATTTGTGCAATCGTTTCTAAATCTAGATAGCGATAACAATCAAAGAATAAATTCAGACTTAATCCTTCATCGCATAAAACACCTAGAATTGTTTCTAGCTCATCTATCCTCATCAAACTTCCATTTCGAATTCTAAACATTCTTGTTTGTTCAATTCCTGTAATTTCGACTAAGTCTTTATAAGTTGGCTTATCAAGTTTTTTATCTAACTGCTCAAGTACTCTTCTTTGTAACAACTCAACCTCCCGTTTCAGATTTTCAATATCGAAAGAGCAATAAGCCCGCCAGTATAAATAGCTGAAACTATTAAGGATATAGAGCCATTTTCAACTAAATTAAGACTTTGTGGTCCGGCTAAGACCGCCTATACTAACAAGTGAAATGGAACTAAAAGTAATCTCTTCCAATATTCGATTTGATAATCCTGCCGACACTGAGCATGCCTGGAACAATAGGAAGTCTATTCTCGCAGAGTTTTTAAATAAAGAAGCTCCAGATATTGTCTGCTCCCAAGAAGGAAGAAGACCTCAGCTAATGGAACTAAACACATTACTGTCAAATGTAGAAATCATTGAATCCCATAGAGACTGGATTACGGAAAGAATGTATCCCTGCATTTATATAAATGGCGACAAGCTTTTTTTAGAAGAATCAGGAGATATTTGGCTAAGCGAAACTCCTGAAGTAGCAGGAAGTAAATCATTCAATAGTGCTTTCCCAAGATTATGCACTTGGGCCAAGATTGCCATTAAAGAGTCGGGCCGAGAGATCTTTATAGTAAACTGCCATCTAGACCATTGCTATTCAGAGACAAGGGTTGAGCAGATCAAAGTTCTTCTTAATGAAACCTTCAAGATTAATTCGAGTAATGAGGCCTTAATTATTTGTGGCGACTTTAATGATCCACCAGATGGCGATGTTCGAAAAGCACTTATGGGCGAAAGAAAAAACCTATTTGATCCATGGGAAAGTTTTGAGAAAGAAGAGGAAACAACCTTTCATAAATTCAAAGGAAAGCTAGATTCTGGTTCTAGGATTGATTGGATAATAGCTGATAACCGCTTTGATTGTTCTGGTATTAAGATCATTAAAGAAAATACTGATGGTATCTATCCATCAGATCATTTTCCTATTGTTGCGACCTTTAGCATTTAGTAGCAATCTTTGAACCTATCTTTTGATAAGTCTCAATTCCCTTTTGCGTATAATCTAAAACATCTTTATCAGGAACCCACTTTCCTTTTTCACCTAGGACTATGACAGTGGATCCACCAAAAAGAAAATAGCCCTTTTCATCGCCTCTTTTAAAATCTTTAAGATTACCTGTTTGAACAATTTTTCCAACCATCATGGCCCCTACTTCAACATAGGCCAGTTTTCCAAAATTTTCAGTCTCTAGGATTGTTACTTCTCGAACATTGTCTGAGAACACATCCGCAAATTCCTTTAAAGCAATTGGATTAACAGAATGCAGTTTTCCAGACACTTTGTAATAGTCTAAAACTTTTCCAGAATCTGGGTAATGAAAACGATGATAATCAACCGGACAAAGTCTCGCTAACAACAATGGACCATCTTCAAAGACCCCTTCCCATTTTGTTGAATTCAATAAGGCCTTCGCACCTAAAAACTTACCTTTTACAGGAATACTTTGAGATTCATTCATCGATTCGTAACCAAAGTATCTAGCTTCACTGAATGCTGGCATTTCACCAGGAGTATTAACGAAATCCCTTTTACCATCTTTAAATTTACGGATAAAAAATTTGTTAAAACTTGAATAGGGATCGTCCAAACTTCTTCCCTCTTCAGGAAGATACTCTTCCATCTGAATTTCAAACTGCTCAATGAACCCAGGGATTTTAAACTTACTAAAACCCAAGCTTTGTAGATAACCATAAACTACACTAACTAAGGGCTTTATTAGGATTCGAGTAAGAAGACGCCCGCTTGTTGTTTGGTACATCCATTTTACCGCACCATCACCGTACACTTTTTCTTCTTCAAGTTGACCGAGCTCTCTGTTAAAATACTGTATTTTCAAGTGGTTAACTCCATTCTGACAGGGTTTTGACACAGCTCTAGCTTGATTAAAGCGGTGGTTGGAATTATACCTATAAGTGGCTGTAGGTCAAAAAAATAGCTTAAAAGGAGATTTTTTGAAATGAAGATATTTCTAATTACATTGCTTCTGTTTCCTATTGTAGCTTTAGGAAAGACTCCAATTGATACCAGTAAACTTTTGGAGAATGAAAGGAACACTATCCAGGTTTTTCAAAATGTCGGTGATTCAGTTGTTAACGTTTCAAGTATTAAAATTGCACGTGGCCACTGGTTCTTTGACCCTGAACCAATGGAAATTCCAAGTGGAGCAGGCTCTGGATTTGTTTGGGATAAGAAAGGACATATTGTAACAAACTTCCATGTTATTGCTGATAGTGATCAATTTAATATTTCCTTCAAGGGAGATAAAAAACAATACAAAGCGAAACTAGTAGGGGCAGAGCCTAAAAAAGATATTGCCGTTCTAAAACTAGAAGAGCTTCCTAAAAAGATTATTCCAATTAATGTTGGGAGATCATCAAATCTTCTCGTCGGACAAAAGGCCATGGCGATTGGTAACCCATTTGGTCTAGATCATACCATCACAAGTGGAATTATCTCAGCTCTAGGTAGAAAAATTAAAGGAATTGGTGGAGTAAAGATTCATGGAATGATTCAAGCTGATACTTCTATTAACCCAGGGAACTCAGGTGGACCTCTTCTTGATTCAAGCGGAAAACTAATTGGAATGAACACAATGATTTTTTCTGGTTCCGGTACAAGTGCAGGTGTTGGATTTGCCGTGCCTGTTGACACTATCTCGGCCATTGTCCCTCAGCTCATAAAGTACGGTAAGGTTAAAAGACCTGGTTTAGGGATTGGTATATTAGATGACTATCACAAAAATTACTTTGGTATCGAAAACGGCATCGTTATCAAGTACGTAAACAAGAAGTCACCGGCAGGAAAAGCTGGTCTTCGCGGGATGGGTAGAGATCGATATGGCAAATACTATATTGGTGACATCATTACAAAAATTGATGGTAAACCCATAAACAATTTTGATGATATCTATCACGTACTAGAAAAATATAAAGCTGGTGATAAAGTTGAAGTTACTTACGAAAGGGACGGAAAGTCACGTAAGGCCCAAATTAAATTAACGGAGCTTTAAATAATCAAGGAGGTCTGAAAGACTTTTAAATTCAGCACCTCCTTCAATTCTAAACTTATTTTCAAAAAATACTATTGAAAGATCTGACTCTTTTTCAATCTTATAACCAATTTTCGATAGCGCGTGATCAACCCATTTTGCTACGACAGCATTATCACACTTAAATTTTAGGTGTTTATTGCGATCTTTTAACTCGCAAAATCGTCCGTTGTTATTATCTAAGTAGAAACGCTCATGCATAAACATTTTTTGAATAACGCCCGTATAAAGAAACTCCTCAGGAGTACCTGCAACGATTGAACCGGAAGAATCAATTAGCCAAACCTTAGGACACATTTCTAAGGCCAGCTCCCAATCGTGAGATGAGAACAGCAAAGCCTTATTCCTAGCCTTCGATATTCTATCTAAGATGGCCATCAGCTCCATTTTATTTGAAATATCCAAAAAGGTAGTAGGTTCATCTAAAACAATTAACGGAGCGTCTTGGGCCAAGGCTCTGGCGATAAATACTTTCTGTAACTGTCCGTCACTTAGCTCAGTGGCCAACTCAGATTTTAGATTTTCCAAATTGAGCAACTCAATACACTCTTTAATTATCCTACGATCTTTTTCTTCTAACTTTCCCCACATATTTGTATGGGGAAATCTTCCTAGACGCACAATATCCTCGACTGTGAGCCCACTTATATTTCCACGCTCCGTAAGTACAACACTAACGAGTTTAGAGAGATCCTTTGGCTCCAAGTCATTAAGGTTTTTTCCCAGAATCTTAACTTCACCTTCTATTGGCTTTAACAAACCGACAAATGTTTTTAATAGTGTCGATTTTCCAGAGCCATTTGGCCCCATCAAACAGATAACATCACCCGATCCAATATTTAGATTCAAGTTGCTTAAGACCTCTTTTTTCTCATAGCCGATCTTTAATCTATCCGTGCTAAGAAGCTTTCCACTACTCATTTAACATCCTCCTATTACCAAGAAGAAAGAATAAAATAAAAGGAGCTCCTAAAAGACCTAAAATTGCATTTATTGGTAAAACTGTTGTTAGCCCAAGCCCACTAATAAATTCTGCAAATAATCCTAAGATTGACCCGGTTAGAAACACACCAGGAATTAAAATAAAATGATCTTGTGAGGAGAATATTTTTCTAGAAATATGAGGGGCCATTATCCCTATAAAGGCAACAGGGCCACAGATTGCGGTTACAGCTCCTGACAAGATGGCGGTTAAAGCTAAGATTTCAAACTTAAATCTTTTAAAGTTTAGGCCTAAGCTTTTTGCGTAATTCTCTCCAAGGAGTAGAACATTTAGCCTTTTACCTAGGAATAAAGACCAAATCAATGAACCTCCCAGGCAAAAACTTAACAAGAATAGCTCATTTATTGATTTCCCTTGAAAGCTCCCTAGTGACCACATTAAATAAGTTTTTATTTTTTGAGCTTCTGTAACAGAAATGAGTAAGCTTATTAATCCACTAGCGAAATACCCAAATAAAAGACCCATCACCAATAAAATAACATTTCCTTTAACTTTAAAAGAAACAAGGACAAGTAAGAAGAAGACCAAAGCTCCTCCAATAATACTTGAGATGGCTGCCCCCGCCATTGACAGCTCTGGGGGTAAAGTGATTCCAATTAATGAACCACTCATAATGAAAAAAGCTACCGCTAAAGACGAGCCGCTATGAATTCCTAAAACAAATGGTCCCGCGAGAGGATTTTGAAAATAGGTTTGCATCATTAAACCTGCGATACCTAAGGAAGCACCTGCGGTCATTGAACAAAAAGCTCTTGGGAGTCTCAATTCCCAAATAATTCTAGAAAAAGTTTCATTATTAGAGTTTCCAAATATTATAGAAAAGATCTCATTGAATGGGATTTTTACAGCTCCCCAAGATAAGATGCTAAAGAAAAGAAGGATAAGAGCAAAAAAAGTGTAGATAAATATGAACTTATGATTTTTCAGCAAAATTAATCCAACTGTTTATACCAAATTAAATCATGGCCCGGGATAAGTATCGGATGAAATACTTTTAGCAAATCCTGTATTAGTAAGTCAGGCCTCATCAAAGCAGTTTCCCAATAATCATTTCCTCCGCTTTCAGTTAATCGACTCACGTTATTATATATAGAAATATTTTCAGTAATATTTAACTTCTTATACAGCTCATTCTTTAGCAAATCACTTTTAGTTAAAGACATATTATGAGGAAGCCATACTTCAGCTACGGCACTGTCAACCAGGACCTTTTCTACATTAATATTTATTGTTGATTCACTCTTATCGTTAGACCAAAGATACTCTCCACCGGCATCAGTAATTAGAGTTATCAAATCACTGGCTCCCCCCGGAGCCTTCCAGACACCTTTGCTAAGCTCTCCAATTAAAACTCTCTTTTTAGGTCTTGTTTGAAGAGCTACCTCAGTTACTTCATTATACTTTGCTTCTATCTCACGAAACTTCTTCTTAGCTAAGTCGAGTTTATTGTATATAACTCCAAATACCTTAATCCACTCCGCACGTGCCAAAGGGTGTTTCTCTCTAAACTCAGAAATAAAGACTAATGGAAGCTTTAGTGAAATTAGAGATCCCAATCCTTCCACTTTTGGATCTGTCGTTGCATATGAAAAAATAACATCTGGCTTTAAGGCCAACAATCTTTCACTAGAAGGTGGTGAGCCTAATTCAAATACCTCTCCCGCCTTTTCACTTTTTTTAATTTCTTCATTGAAAGCAAACTTTAAATTACTAAAAGCAGCGACAGTTTTTAATTCCCCTAAGAGATCAATGGCAGGGAGATGCGTGGTCGATAAACTTGCAACTTTTTTGACTGGGATTTTAATATTAAAATAATTCTGACAAGTGCTTGGAAAAAATAAACTATTCTCAACTAAGAAAATATGCTGGGGCTTTGAAGCTTTATCCCAAGTTTTCTTGATCGTTAAAAGATAAAAACCTTTATATCTTTTAATTGAATACCCTGTGGCATATTTATTTTGAATTTTTAAAAATTTCTTCTGTTGGATTTTTCTACCACAAATTCCCCCTAAGCTTTGGGCAAAGGCATTGCCAGAAAGCGCGAAAGTGCAGATGAGTAAAATTAGTCCTTTATACATATTAAAAATATACCATAGTTGCCTAAAATTGACTTTTACATTCTTAAACTGGTATTCGATATTTACGAGACTCAGGGAATCTGGTTCAAGTCCAGAACTGCCCCGCAGCGGTAATAGGTTACGAAAATCCATCAAGACACTGAATATTTCGGGAAGTCGGATAAGTAGGTCAGACCCTAAAGTCCGAATACCTGCCTCAGACTCTATTTTCAGTTTTCGAGGGAGAAATCATGAAATCTATCTATCTGGCTTTATTTGCCATCATTCCTACAGTTTTACTTGCTGACTCCATAGTTGTAACAGCAGATAGACTTCCTAGCTTGCTGGATACAACAAGCAATGAAGTCTATTCTTTCTCAAAAGAAGAGATCTTAAAGTCCCAAGGGGAATTGGTTTGGAAAAAGCTACAAGAAAC
>JAIBDQ010000150.1 GCA_024686135.1 Halobacteriovorax sp.
CACCACGTAACTTGACCCGTTCGTCATCTGGCGATGCCAGCAAGGGGGCGGCCTTCTCCGCTACGGCAACCAACAACCCATCCGGAAACCGGTTCAGGGCGGTGGCTTTGCTCGAGGGGACTTTCGAATCCCTCTCGCCTTTATCCACGGGGTTTATAAGTAAATATTAATGCCGAGTGTTATATGAATCAAGCTTTTGGGCCTTCAAATTTTCATGAAGTGAGATTCTCTTGTGATTAAAGAAACTTATAACTTCTTTTTCTTTGTAATCAGGATAGGTCCATTCTAGCGGTGAATATTCCCCAGAAACGTATAAGAGGTTTAAATCAGCGTAGACTCCCTTACCTAGGTAGGGTCTGTGACCATAAATCTTGCCAGTTCCTAGGATTATATTCTCCAGAGTCATAAGGCCTGGGTCGATATTAACATGCCTACTGGTTTTATCGTCAGCATACTCGATGTTGACTGCCCAGAGCTTGGCTTCAACTAAGGTTTCTCTTTCGTAAAGCTTATTAGAAACGATGATAAGCCTTGTTAAGGCAGATGCCTCTCCCATTTCCTTACTATAATAATTTTTCATAGGATTAAATTCTGGTTTAAAGACTTCCCCTTCTCCCCATTCATCTTCCCAGAGCTTAATAGCCTCTTTTTCATCTAGATGATTATGATTAAATAAAATACTAGCGAAAAGATAACCAGGAGGTGGTAAGAATAATTGGCTCATTTATAACGGGCCTGAAGCCTTTGATAAAAATCTGTCAACTCTTCAGTGTCAACTGTGGCCGTTCCTCTCTTACCAACGACTACCCCTGCTCCGCAGTTCCCAATCCAAGCAGCTTCTTCCAAACTTGCACCGCACTTTAGGGCAATAGTAAGAAGAGTGATGCTTGTATCTCCAGCACCAGATACATCGAATACTTCCGGAGCCACAGTTGGAATACGTTTTAATTCCATATCTTCTTTGCTTAGAAGGGCCATCCCTTCAGCGCCGAGAGTAATAATAACTTGCTTTAAATTTAATTTATCGAGAAGGATTTCTCCCATCTCCTTTATATTTTTTGTAGAATCCGAAAATCCCAATGCCTCTATCATTAATCTGGACTCAGCTAGATTAGGTTTTAACAAATCTGCTCCTTTATAAATTAGAGGATTTGATTTACGGCCAGGGTCAACCGTTACCAAAATATTTTTCTCTTTAGCTTTTTTTATTGAATGTTGAACTAAATCTTCATTCAGAAGACCTTTTGAATAATCTTCTATGATCATGGCACTATGACCTTCAACTAAGTCATCTATTCTTTTTTTAAATTTTTCACAAACTTCTTTTTCGATTTCCTCAGTACTCTCATAATCAATTCTGCATATTTGCTGTGCCGCTGTGGTTGCCCGCTCTTTATAAGTCGTCATCCTTCCTGGAACTCTAACTATACCCCAGGTTTTAAGTGAACATTCCTCTAAAAGATTATCAAGCTGATCAGCAAACTTATCATCTCCGGCCATTCCACAAAGAGTTGAATCGACATTCAATGTTTTTAAGTTGTGAGAAATATTGGCCGCAAGCCCAAGTTTTTCCCATTCTTTTGTTACTCTAAGTACAGGAACAGGAGCTTCTGGAGAAATACGTCCTACCGTTCCAAAGGTATATTTATCTAATCCGACGTCCCCTAAAACAAATACCGGCTTTAGGTTTTTAAAATTCTCTGTTATTTCTTTAAATCGACTTGCTTCAATTAACGGTGCTGTCATAAATCATCCCAGTAATTCTTCAACTGAATTATATACGTCTTCTACTTCAATTTTTGCCATACATTCAAAATAAGGGCAGGTCCTTCCTGAACATTCAAATTGTTCACCGCAAACCACATCCGGTACTATAATTTTTGTTTTTTCATTTCTACTAAATGGTCCCCATCTAAGAGCACTTTGTACTTTTATTGGTGAATAAAGACCAATCATTTTGATTCCTAGCGTATTAGCAATATGAGTAGTCCCAGTACTTGGTCCAATAAAAAGGTCTGCTTTTGAAAGTACGGCCATATAATCACTTAGTCCGCGAATAAGTCCGTTAAAAAAATGAACTTTATGTTTTAAGTACTTATAATCCTCTCGAGCCAGCTGATCTCTTAGACCTGTTAGGAACTTTTCATCTCCGGGGGTAAAGCTAATAAGAAAAGTACACAGTCCTGGTTTTTCTTTTTCAATTCTACTAATAAGTCTAGCGTAATTTCGGCTGCTCCAATTCAGAGTATGTCCCATCATTCCAGGATGAATAATAATCAATTTCTCATTGAGCTCTATTCCTTCTTTATATAGGTCTTCTTTAAAAAAATTATAAGCCGATTCCTTTTCTTCAGCAGTGATATTTATCTGTGGAGCATAGCGCTCTCTCTTATCGCTCTTATAAGTAATTCCAAGAGGTGCCAATAAATTTAAATTATAATCAGATTCATGCATGCTAACGAGACTTCTACTTTGCCTTACGGCCTTATTCAAAAAGACGAAAGATTGCCATTTAGATTTAAGTCCTCCCCTAAACTTAATTCCCTTTTTCCAAGCACAATAAGTTGGTAGATGTGATCCTCCAACATGAAAGTAAGCATCTGCCTTGAATTGCCCAAATTTTGCTCCTAGAAAAGACATCTTTTTAAAATAAGAAAGCTTATGATCTAAAACCCAGCACTCATCCACGTAAGGATGATCTTTAAAAAGATCTAAACATTTTGGTGAAACAATAAAAGCAACTCTGGCATCCGTATAATTTTCTTTAATGAACTTCGCCATAGGTAAAGTTAATAAAGTATCTCCAATAGCATCGGTGCGGTTGATGATCACTCTCAAAGGTTGATCTCCGCATCGATAGCCTTTTTCTTGGTGATATCAATCAAAGTTAAGAGAGTTTGATCGAGACTTTTTCCATTTTCGACTAAGACCGCATCTTCTGTTTGGATAAGTGGTGAATGAGCTCTATTTCTATCAGAAGCATCTCTTTCCTCTATGTCCTTAATGATTTTTTCAAGGGTTAGTTCAGACTCTCCCTTTTCCTTTAGTTCCTCTAATCTTCTGCGGGCCCTTTCTTCAGGAGCAGTTGTTATAAAGAATTTACAAAAGGCGTTTGGAAAAACAACTGAACCAATATCTCTTCCTTCCATGACACAAACTTTAGTCGTTGCCAGGGTTCTTTGGAAATCAACAAGAAATTCTCTAACGCATGGGATTTGAGAGATAATACTGGCAAGCTTTGAAACTTCGTGCTCTCGAATTCTCTTGGTTAAATCTTTTCCATCAATTTGAATAAGAACTTCTTCACTAACTCCGTACCTAAGATCGATGGTATTTAAAAATTCCTGAATTTGCGTATTGTCTTCAAAGGGAACAGACTTTTCCTTGGCCCATAGCCCTAGGGCCCGATACATAGCTCCCGTATCAATATAAAGTAGACCTAATTTTTTTGCCAAAAGCTTAGCGCAGGTGCTTTTTCCACTTCCGCTTGGTCCATCTATGGCAATGACCCATTGCTTCCCCAACTGGGACTCCTTCTCTTTTAAAATTCATATGATTTTAGCAAATATTTCTACAGGTGGAACAGGGTTTTATATAAACTTAACGCTACTGGCCTTAGCCGTTTGCTTTGAACGCTGAAGTTTAAAAACCAAATATTGATAGCGTTTTTCGATCTTATTCCAGTAATTCATTTTAGGGACCCCAGAGTTTCTCATTTTCCTTAGCAGCCCTACTCTTCCTAGATTGTAGGCCATGCTGGCTAACTTATGATTTCCATTAAACTTAAAAAAAAGTTTTTTAAGATAGAAACTTCCTAGCTCGAGATTTCGTGTTGCTTGATACCAATGTGTATTTTGTTTTTGTGGTAACTGAATAAGGACTTCTTTTGCAGTTGCTGGCATTAACTGCATCAATCCTCTAGCGCCTTTATAGCTAATCGCCTTTTTATTAAAGCTTGATTCAGTCCAGATTAAGGCCGTAATCCAAAGGGGATCTAATCTTTGATTTAAACTTATATCAACAATCTTCTTAGCTAATTCAGGATCGGCTTTTTTAAATTTATTTTGGATAAGAGACTCTATCCCACTTACCATTTCAAAATAGGTAAACTGACTGGCTCCCATCCACTTTGTTTGATGAAGCGAAAAGAAACGTGTCTCAGGTCCTTCACTAAGCGAAAAACTGAAGAAAATAGTTAACACACATAGCGTTATTAGAATTTTATTTTGCATCCGGGGTCTGTTTTGCCCTTTCCTAAGGGGGGAGTCAACATTTGACGCATCTCAAATGAATAAGCTTTGCGGTAGCGTAAGGCCTTAATTACAATATCTCCACTATTTAACTTAACGGAATGAAAATGAGCATAAATTCAAGCGACACTTCTTATAATCGACTAGCAGATGAAAAGTCTGCTTATCTCTTACAGCATAAAGACAACCCAGTTCATTGGTGGCCTTTTGGACCAGAAGCTCTTCTCAAAGCTAAGGAAGAAAATAAACCTATCTTTTTATCAGTTGGTTATTCTTCCTGTCACTGGTGCCATGTCATGGCCCATGAGTCTTTTCAGGATCAAGAGACGGCTAATCTAATGAACGAAAAGTTTATTAATATAAAAGTAGACCGAGAAGAGTTCCCAGATATCGATTCTTACTACCAGCAGGCCTGCCAAATTTTTATACAGCAAGGAGGGTGGCCTCTTTCAGTTTTCCTACTTCCAGATTTAAAACCTTATTTTGCTGGTACCTACTTTCCCATTGATGGAAAAGAAGGGCATGCTAGCTTTAAGCAAGTTTTAACCGAATTATCTAGGGCCTTTAACGAAGATAATGAAACGGTTTTAAAAAATGCCAATGAAGTAACTGAAAAAATAAAAGAAGGCTTTGTACCTAACGAAAAAGTAGAGTTTGAGGGACACTTCCCTCATCCATCTTCAATCGCGGAGGCACTAAAGCAATACGAGGATGTTGAAGGCGGGGGTTATGGAACTAATCCTAAATTCCCTCATTTTCCTTTCTTAACTTGGGCCAGCGAGCAGATGCTAGAAGGTATGATTAATAAGGATCAAGGTGGTAATCATATTGTTAGTACTTTTGAAAAAATGCTTATGGGAGGAATCAATGATCATGCCCGTGGAGGATTTCATCGTTACAGTGTAGATAATAACTGGAAAGTTCCTCATTTTGAGAAAATGCTCTACGATCAAGCGGGTCTTTTAAGTGCACTCTCAAGGTTTAGTTTGCTCTACCCTTCACCTCTCGTTTTTGACACCATCATTAATACTCTCGACTATCTTGAATCTGAAATGTTCAGCGAAGAAGGATTCTTCTTTTCTGCTCAAGATGCAGATAGCGAAGGTCAAGAAGGACTTTACTTCACCTTCACAGAAGAAGAGTTTGAAGATCTTGTTAATAAGTGCTCTGAAGAGGTTTCTAATAAAATGGATGATCTCAAAAAGTGGTTTGAGATTACGAAAGAAGGAAATTTTGAAAATGGACTCTCCGTTATTTCTTTAAATCATAGTCTTTCTAATGAAATCTTCACCCAAGATGGCTGGGAGGCCATAAGAGAAGTTCGAAAACAAATACTAGAAGAAAGAAAGAATCGAATTCCTCCTGCGACGGATAGTAAAGGTGTGGCCAGCTGGAACTTTATGATGATTACTGCACTAGTAGATACAATGCAATACGTTCAGATTGACGTCATCAAAAAGATGGCCAGTAGAATCTTTAATAATGCGGTTGAAGGAACTTATAAAAATTTCTTAGCCTCTAAAGATGAGACTGGTATGCGTCTTCGCCATACGACGACTAAAGAGAAGAGTCTTCCCTATTTCGAAGATTATGTCTTTTTTACAGAAGCACAACTTCGTATTTATGAAATTACTGGTAATCCCGTTTTTAAAGATAATGTCATTGAGACTCTTCATTTTGTCTTAAAAGAGTTTGTTGAGAATGGAAAGGCCTTAACCAGAGCCAAGTCCACAAGTGATTTGGAACTGTACCCAAATCAAGATCAGAATTCATTTGATAACTCTTTTAAGTCTCCTCTTTCAACTTTAACTGGATTAATAAGAAGAGTTTCCGTTCTAGCCCCTGAAGAAGAATTTTCTGAAAAAGCTAAAGAGCTTGTAGAAGTTGTGACGCATGAATGTTTAAAAAACCCTCTCGCAGCTGGTGAGGCGTTACGAAGTTTAACTTATCCAGAGCAGGCCTATAGAGTTGTAAAATTACCAAAGTCTTGGCTAACACAGGATAAGTTTATTGGATTTATGAACTATTTCCTTCCACGCTTTGTTCTTAGTTATCACGAAGATGGGGATGATTGGCAGATTTGTAATTCCAGTAGCTGTGAACTTCAGGGGACAGGGCTTGATAACTTTATTGAAACATTAAGACCCAGTCCTCCAGAAGAAAGTAGTAACGATGTGCCTTCCTAAAGACTTTAAGGTTGTTGATCTAACTCATAGATTGCCAGGACCAACTGCTGGAAAAATATTCTATGACCTAGGCGCAAAGGTCATAAAGATAGAAGATGAAAAGTTCAAGGATCCATTCTTAAGTGGTCTTTTTAATAGTTCTGATAATCACTTTACAAAATGGTATGAAGAACTTAATTCTAAAAAAGAGCTCATAAGATTTAGCTTTAAATCAGAAACGGCAAAACAAACTCTATATAAGTATTTAGAAAATGCCGACATCCTCCTTATCGCAGGTCCTAACAAAATATATAGTAATTTAGGAATTAGCGAAGATCTTTTAAGTTCTGCTTTTCCTAACTTAACCGTAATAGAGTTAAAGGCCGGAGAGGGAAGATTTAAAAACTTGCATGATTTAAATGCCCTGGCTAATGCTGGCCTATTAGATATGCATGTTGAATCAAGAAACGAGAATATAATTCGACCTCCTTTTCTTCCCATCGCTGGAATTACCTTTGGCCATTGGGTAGTAACAAAGTCTCTTGCCGCAAAATTAGCAAAAACAAATTGGCTAGAAGCAAGCCTTGAAGAAGCAACAGAAAATGTATTAATGCCTTTTAAAAGTTCTGGCGAAGGAACACCAAGATACTTACACAACGGAAAATTTCCTTGCTATTGCCTTTATAAAACGTCTGACTCCCGAGCTCTAGGTGTAGCCGCCGTTGAAGATAAGTTCTGGAATAGGTTTATGGAGCTCTTTGAGCTTAAACTTTCAATGGAAGATCGTTTCGACACATCAGATAGGGTCTTTCAAATCATCTCTAGGAAAGTATCTTCCTTATCCTCTTCACAGATCAAGGACCTGATTAATGATGAAGATATCTGTATCTCACTAATATAGCCATAAACTTGGGTACTTATGGCACCTATGAAAAAGTAGCAATTTGACCCTAGGTGCATATTGTCAAAAACACCTATAGTAAATTCAATCACTTAAGTCCATAACTAAGCAATCAGAATTGGCACGGGAATTGGATATAAGTAATCAGTATCGAACTTAAAAGGAGTTTAAGTTTGAAGAGACACGGAAGTTTGGACGCGGATCAGGTGCACGGAGAATTAACAGGCGCCTCTTAAATAAGGATTTCATTATGAAAAAGGTCCTCCAAATCATTACTCTAGCAA
>JAIBDQ010000002.1 GCA_024686135.1 Halobacteriovorax sp.
GAGTCAAGAAGTCTTTGATGACCCTCTTCTTCTGCTTCAATTTCAATACGTGTTTTAGATTCTATGCTTCTGATTTCTTCTAGTTTTTTGATTGAGCTTTGTTCATTTGGATTTAACTCTATAATCTTATTTAAAAGTTCTTTTGCCTTTAATATATGCCCTTGATTTATATAAAGATCCACAAGGCTATGTGTGATAACGGGCTCACTTGGCTCTTTTTTATTCTCTATTTTTTCTTCTTCGGGTTTAACGGTTTCTAAACTCTCAAGTTGATCTAATTCAACGATCTTCAGCTGAGATGATGAGGGTTTTTCCATCTCCCAGCTTTCGACTTTAGTTTCAACTTGCTCTTTAGTTTCTGTATTGGACTCTAAATTCTCTAAATCTACTTTTATCCACTCATCGAGACTAGATTTTACAGTCTCAGGCTTTATATCAATTTCCGTAATATCAAAACTATCAAGTCTCTTTGGTTCAATTAATAATTCTTTTGTATTTTCTTCACTTTCTAATTCAGTTACGGCTTTAGATACTTCTTCATCTTTAGGGTTTAGAAATAATAGATATTTATAACTCTCTAATGCCTCTTCTTTATGACCTACTTCAATACATGAAGATGCAAATAGTTTTTGCAGTCTAATATTATCGCGGTTCTCGCTAATTAAGGGTCTCAACGTGGTATAGGCTAAGTTAAACTCACCAACATCGAAGTAACAGTTCCCAAGAGTAATATAACCTTGTAGGTAAGCAGGATTATGCCTAATACCAATTTTTAGAATGGACATGGCTTTTTCGATAAGGCCTGCCTGCCTATATCCTTCTGCAAGCGGAGCAAAAACTCTAGATGTTGAATCTTTTTCAAAGACCTCACTATACTTTTCTATCAATGGAGAAATTCCAGTGTTTTTCAATCTAGCTACCTTCGATTAAACCAGCGCTCTCTTGGTTGATAATCCGAGGAGTCAAAAAGATAATAAGCTCTTGTTTTAAGATCAATGGATTATACAAAGTTCTAAAGAGCCAACCAACAAGTGGTAAATCCTTTAAAAATGGTACACCTGAATGGCTTTCAGATTTTTCATATTGATAAAGACCACCGAGTACGATTGTTGATCCGTTTTCGACCAACACATTGGTTTTAACTGCTCTTTCAACTTTATCTCTAGGTGCACCTTCTGAAGGTGCAAGAGAAAAAACCTCTCTTTTTAAATCAATACTTAGTGCGATTGAGCCCTCATTAGTTACTTGTGGTGTCACCTTTAGTGATAATTCAGCCGTTGTTTCCTTAAAGGTTACAGTAACATCGTCTCCAGTCTGATCAATTTCTCTAAAGGTTGTAGTAAGCTTACTGGTTAGTTGAGCTTCTTTTTTATTCTGTGTAATAACTTTAGGACTAGAGATAACTTTACCTTTGGCCTCTGACTCCATTAATTGGAGATCAAAGTTTAACCCTAATAAACGATTAAACCTTCCCACTACAGCACCAAAGATACTTCCTGATTCAACAGGCGCCGTATTGAAAGAAAAACCTGGACCTGAATTAAGTACCCCATCCGTAGAGCCAATAGGGTCATAACCAAATTGAACACCATTTCTCAAACCAATCTCTCTGGCATATCTTTCGTTAACTTCTACAACTTTTGATTCCACAAGAACCTGAGGCGTCTGCGTATCGAGAACTTCTATAATCTTTCTCATTTTCTCGATAACGTCTGGAGTATCTTTAATGATCAGAGAGTTTGTTCTTTCATCATTAGAAATCTTCCCTCTCTCTGGAGTTATGTACTCAGTGAGGATTTTACTCATATCTTCAGTAGTTGAGTAACTAATTGGAAAAACTTTTGTTACTAGTGGTTCTTCTTTTTCGGCGGTCTTTTTGGCCTCAATCTCTTGCTTCTTAGCCTCAGTAGCCTTTTTCAATGTCTGAACCATTAAAATAATACCGTTTTTAGTTGCTACTAAATTGTTTAACCCAAGTATTGTATCTAATGCTTGATCCCAAGGTACGTTCGTTAAGTTTAGAGTCAAAGGCTTAAGAGCGCTAATTTCATCAGTGATTATAATATTAAAGCCAGATGAATCAGCAATCATCTTCAATAACTCTTCTACTTTTACATCTTTAACATTAAAAGAAATTTTTCTACCAATATATTTCTTTCTACCACTTAACGTTAAGTTTTCTAAGATGTCTTCTACAGATTCAGATTTTGGAACAAGTAACTTTCCAGCTGCCTTTACAGCTTCTTTTGTTTTCTCTTCAAATGTTTGAGTTTCATTCACGACTTTTTGTGTAAATACCCCAAATCTATTCTCAACCTCAACAATAACTCTATTGGGAAGCCTTTTTAAAAAGCTTCTAACATTATCTCTTAGTTGTAGGGCAATTCTTAATGATCTTGGATCATTTGGCTTCTTATAGGCGGATACGAAAACAATACTTCCTGAAAATTCAGAAGTATCAAAGGCCCTCATAACTCTTTCAGTAGATTTAACATTTTTTAGATCAATAATAATTTGCTTATCTTCAGATACATGAAACTTACTTGCCTGAACTTCATTACTATCAAATGTGAGAAGTAGCTGGCTTATCTCACCCGCTTGTTTAAACTCTATTGATTTTAGTTCGGATTGTTTACCGGTTTCACTTTGAGCAAAACTTATATTTATTCCAACAAATAGAATTAAATATAGTCTTATTACTTTTTGAAAAAATCCTTTTTTCATATTGCTTACCATTCTTTGGAGTTCGTCTAATTATATCATCTTTACAGCTTTTTATTAAATTCTTGACCAAAAAACTTAAAATCTACTTATCACAGGTAGTATTGTTTCTAAGTATTCATCTTGATCATATACGTTTCTAATTTTCTCGACGAGAACTACGCCACCAGGCAAAATGGCTTTTATTTCAGCATTGTTCTCACCAAGGGTCATTCCCTCTTTAAGAATATAACTCTCGTCTGAAAACTCACCTCCGCCAGCTGAAAGCTTGGCTATGGCCCTTCTTTCTTTCCCTATTAGCACCCCTACAATTCTGATATTATCCAAGGGAACGTTATCTATTGTTGGTACATTAGAAAAATATCCATCTCTTAGTTTTTTATTAAATCCCTTTTTCCCTGATCTAAGTCTTTTTAGCTTCCTTTTAAAGGGGTCTCTTAGTTCTAGAGGATTTACAATTTTTGTTTTAGCTTTTTCAAATAGTGCTGGACCCTTGGGTTTCTTTGCCTGACCAAAGACCTCTGCTAAAAATAACAATTGAAGAGTAGTTATTGCGACAAAGCTTCTGGTGAAAATAATTAGATTCTTTTCCATGCCCCTTACTTTCTCCCCGAATCATACTCAGATTCAATCTTATCAATTCCTCGATCTTCCTTATGTGAAGGATTGTATCTATAGGCAATAATACTTGCAGAACAATTTATTAACTGAAATCGCCCTCTTTGCTTCTTTTCCGTTTTTGTCATAGACAAGGACGTGATATTTAAAAGGCGATCATTTTCAGCAATTTTTTCAAAAAACACCAAAAACTGCAGAAAGGTTCCGGTGCCATTAAAATCATACCTCTTGACCATGTAGAAGCCTTTGTTTTCTTCATTACCAGGAGTTAAGAATACATTCTTAATATTTAACCCTTCCGCGACACCTTTAATAAGTTCAAGATTTTCAGTATCAGAGATATTACTCGGAAGTTTTTTCTGAAGAGCCTCTACTTCAGCTGCTACCATCTCAATACGGCCCTTAGCCTTCTCTATATCTTTAAAATATTGCTGAAGTTGTTTTTTCTTTCTTTTACTTCTATTTATATTACTTTCAAGAACAGGAATTCTATCTTGTTTAGCAACTAACTCTTCCTGCTTTTCCATAAAGAGAAGATAAAGATTGAAAGAAACCCAAAGAATTATAATCCAATGTATTTTGGAAACTATAGCTGACATTCCTACTTCGTCTCCGGGTCAAAAGTTAATATCTTACCTTTAATTTCAAAGGTCTCAATTCTGGTCTCTCTTGTGCCTACTTTTTCTGTTGCTGTTTTCGAATCGGCCATAACTAAAGTTGAAGAGAAAAAAGCTGAGTCGTTAGCAAAAGAGATAAAATTACCTATACTCTTATATGAGTTTGCCGCTCCCTTAATCTCTACAGACTTGTCTTCCTTAATAACGATTGTGGTAAACCATAAATCATCAGGCACACTTCTTGCGATTTTCTCCAGCACTTTCTTGGGATTAGTTTTCTGAGCGAAAATTTTGTCCACCAACACCGATCTATCTTTAAGTTTTTTAACTTGTAAATTAAACGCTTTCAGTTTTTTCTGTACCGCTTTACTACCCCTCAAGTCTTTTTTTAATTTTGTTAGGGCTTTATTTTTAGTTTTAATTAGTTCATCTAATTCTTTTCCTTGAGAGTCGAAATGATCGACTATAAAAATTTCAGGAATATATGCAAAGAGAATGGCAAACCCGATCATTTTTATATTAACTTGAGAAAAATCAATCCCTAACACCGAAGGCATTTTGAACTGTTTTTTCTGCTCTAATAAATTAATCTCGATCATTTATAGTTCTCTCATTGCAAGCCCGAGAACAGACACGCCCCGGTAAGCAATCTCATTTATTTTTTCTTCATCAAATTTTTTCTCGTTATATCCAATCGCCTCGAAGGGATTTAAAATTCCAACATCTACACCTAACAAAGCTTCCAATCCCTCGATAATCCCAGGAATAAGAGCAGACCCACCAGTCACATAGCAGCCCACTAAAGATTCATCAGAAGTTGAACTCACATAGAAATCAATAGTCTTTTTTATCTCTGAAAAGAATGCCTCGATAACATCATCAATTATCTCCAGAATCTCTTCGGGAAGATTTCCATTTTCATCACCAGTTATTTTTAGATCTTCTGCTTCGTAATAATTTACACCCATTTGTCTCTGGATTTCTTCCGTAATCATTACTCCACCAACTTGAATTTCTTTTGAAAATACAATCATATTATTTTTATAGATTATAAACTCAGTCTTTTGTGCTCCTAAATCAATAAGTAGGTATGATTGATTTGGTTCATCCAGCTTAGCACCCATAACAAGCTCAAAGACATTGATCAAAGAGATAATTCCCAAGTCTAAAATCTTGAGTCTTAGCTCAGCCTTTTCAAAAATAGCTTTATATTGCTGGATGACCGTATTCTTTGCTGCCGCAACAAGAACATCTACACCACCACCCTCGTTCTCGCCCATCGTATAAAACGAAACCGCGGACTCTTCAATTTCAAAAGGTAGATATTGCTCAGCTTCCCAGATAACCTGATCCTCAATTTCTTCATCTGAACCCCCAGCTAACTGCAGCCTTCTTGCAACCGTATTAGGTCCAGATATTCCCAAGCAAATATTGTCAGATGATACCTTTGCGCGAAGAAGGGCTTGCTTAAGTGCTTCAACTATCACTTCTTCATCTTGAATTTCGTCTTCTATTATTGCCCCTTCAGGAAGAGGTACCGAAGCATAACTAATCAATTTATATTCTTTGGTCTCTTTGTTACCTTCAATCTCAGCTACTTTTACAGCACTTAGTCCGACATCAACACCAACAACAGATCGACTCCCTAACTTAAGGGTGTCTTTAATGGAATTTACAAAATTCCCAATCAATTTCTTGCTATCTATTTCCACTGAAAGCTCGCATCGCCAAATTTGGCTACAAATCTACCAGGGTAAATTATACCTAGTCTAAGTAGTTAAATTCAAGGAATTAATGCACCAAACAAGTATGAATTAAACTACGAGAGCTTTAAGTTGAGCATAAAGGTCGGGCATGAAAATTTGAAGTGTCGCCACCACTAAAATGAAAGGGCCAAAAGGTATGGCATTTTCTTTACTAATAATTTTTGCTGCAATCAATGAAAGCCCCACTACAGCGCCCAATAGGCAACTCATAAATATATTATGAACCACATCTACTGGACCTAAATATATACCTAGAGCCGCCCACAGTTTTATATCTCCGCCACCGAGGCCAATTTTCCCACGTAGCTTATAAAACAGCCATGTGATTAAAAGCGGAAACCCACCTCCAATCAATAATCCCATTAACATATATTTCCAGGAATACTCGAACGATGAATAGGCGAGAAGGGTAGCTCCTAAATAAAGATTAAGAGAATCTGGCAGTAATTTATGGTCTAAATCGATAAAGAACAGAGCTATAAATATTAAGGCGATACTAACCTGAAATAGGAAAAAGTATACTTGTGAATAAGAACTTATTTGTAAAAAGAGCACTAACGTAACAACTCCACATAAGAGCTCAATTAATGGATAGCGAATTGAAATCTTAAAGTCACACTCGCTGCATTTTCCTTTTAAAAATAAATAACTCACAATTGGAATATTTTCGAACCAGTAAATCGATTTTTTACATCCTGGACACTTTGACCTTGGTGTTACAACCGACATCCCAATAGGAATTCTATAAATAACAACATTTAAAAAGCTACCTAAGCAAGCTCCTGCAAAAAAAATTAAGAATTTAAAAAAAATGATCAATTTAAATCCTTACTACTCAGAACTAGAGAGGACACTACCAAAAAGATTAAGGAAAACGTAATCGAGTACCCAAGCGTTCCCAGCAGATACATGCTGTCTAGCTCTTGTTTATATAAAACAAAGTTTTTAATATCAAATAATGAAAAATTTGGGATCACATAAGAAATCAAAGTAACAACTTTTGTTAAAGCTACGTTCGATTTCACATCGGGTAACGAAAGGGCACCGCGAATAGCATAGCCTGAAACATAAATACTTATTGAAAAAATTATAGCCAAATTAATATTTGTAATTAATGAAAAAAACAAAACGATTAATAGAATCAAAACAGACTCTAAGAAAGTTTGCAATATTGACCACGCTATTAAACTATTCCAAACCCCGTCCCAATAGTAATAAAATAATGTCGTGAAGATACTCAAAAGAATTGTATTGAGGAGCAAAATTCCAGACAATCCAAGCACTTTTCCTACTAAAAACTCTACCCTAGATACAGGGTTAGAGAGAATCAAGTATATCGTTCTAGACTCGAGCTCATTCTTTAATAGAGTAGCACCAAAAAATATCGCAATTGCTTTTGTGGTAAGTGATAAGAACCCGAGCCCAACATCGAGTGCTATTTTTGAGGGATTACCAAAAGAAAACTCCGAAACGATATAACAAAGTAGAGCCAAAACAATTCCTGATAACAAGATGTTGATCATGATCTTTGATTTATATATTTCTATAAAAGTGAATTTACCAATTGTTATAGCCTTACCGAAATTCATACACCAATCCTGTATATTATATCTTCTAAGGTTGGAGTTACTTTCTTAAGGCTTTCAATATTAATATTTTCTTTCGATACTTGCTCTAACACCCTAGAGAAATCCGATTGCGGAAAGACTAATCGGCAAAACTCCCCTTGCTCTTGGAGGCTTCCCAACTCCTTAATCTTCTCCGACTCCCTAGAGTCCAGAACGAGTTCATACTCATCAGTAGTTTTCCCTTTAACTAAATCTAATAAATTACCACTATGAACAAGCTTACCCGATTCAAGAATAACAACTTCTCTACTTACTTCCTCAACATCACTCAAAATATGACTGCTAAAAAAGATAGTTTTTCCTTCACTTGAAAGTTGATTCATAATGTCTTTGAATTCTTTACGTCCAAGTGGATCTAATCCAGAAAGTGGTTCGTCTAAAATTAAAAGCATGGGGTCTGCAACCAATGCAGAAACAAATCCCAATCTTTGAAGCATACCCTTTGAGTAGAATCTCAGTTTTCTATCTAACGCAAAATCAATCTTTAATGACTTTGCCCAAAAGTCTCCATTTTTTTTAATATCCAATTTAGTGAGGTCATTCAACTGACCAATGTAATTTATAAATTCCCGACCTGTAAGGTCAGCATAAAAGTATGGTCTTTCAGGAAGATAACCTATATTTTTAAAAATTTCTGATCTGTTTTTTCCTAAGGCAGGATCATATTCAATTTTGCCACTAGTAGGTTTAATGAATCCCAGCAGGATCTTAATCCCTGTTGTTTTACCCGCTCCATTAGCCCCGAGAAATCCCACGATGTTTCCTCCGCTTAGATTAAAGCTAACTTTATCTAATGCTCTAAAGGGCTTTTCCCAAAAGTCAGTTTTAAATTCTTTACTTACTTCATGAAAGCTAAACATTTTTTCCAATCCTTGGGGTTTCAAAGTATAATTGTACTTGAAAATGATAATTAAGTGTAGCTTTTCAATATTCGCGTTACTGGCTCTTTTCCTAATTCAATTCCAATTGGGCACTAGCTTAAAGAAACCTCCAGTAGAAGTTTCAAAGCAAAGTTCAGCAGTAAATCTAAATGAAAATTTTGCTCAATTTTTTAATTTTGGCCATGGAAGACTACTTGGTGCCATTACCTGGGTAGTTACTTTAATAGAAGGTGATATTGAGCACTACAATAAGAAAGATAGTAACTCTTGGATGTTTTATCGGTTCAAATCTATCAGTATTTACGATCCCTTGTTTTATGAAAACTACTTATATGGGGGTCAATATTTAAGTATCGTAAAAGACGATATAAGTGGGGCTTCATACATTTATGAAAAAGGTATTGAGAAATACTCATCAGACTTTTGGTTAAACTATCATGCAGGTTTTCATTTTTACTTTGAAGCAAAAGATTTAGACCGGGCCCTAAAGTCATACAACGCCATAGAGAATATGGAAGATGCTGTAAAACGGTTTCCTAACCTTCCCACAATCCTTGCGAAACTAAGGGTAGAAAAAAATAGCCCTGAAGAAGCATTCATTGGACTGAAGAAGGCATATGAAAATTTACCAAAAGAAAGCTACCTTCGAAAAAGGTTTCACAGTACTTTATACTCAATAAAGGCTAAAACTGATTTAAAATGTCTTAATGAAAAAAGAACTGGTTGCAGCAAAACGGACTTTGATGGAATTCCTTATATAATAAAAAAAGGCTCTTTCGTATCCCAAAAGAGCCTTTCTCCAATCTATGTTAATAGAAAATAATTCTTAATATCCTCTTTGATCCTGAGCTAGTGTTTTATCTTGGTCAATACTCCACTCATCAAGGTTATTCGCCCCAGATGTATCAGCAGAAATCTTACCTGCAGCACCGGCCTTAAAAGTAGACCCATCGGCTAAAACGATATTACTTGCATCTAGGTCACCAACAACAGCGTTTGTACCTTTCACTCTAACAATTGATGCCGGAGAAAGTCTTTGCTGGCCGTTTGCACAGGCTCCCCCGTTCGCGACAACGTCAGCGTTACGGGCCGTATTATCTGTTGCAAAACCAATTACATAATAACCTCTTGCAGCAGCTGTATATCCCATATCATTTAAACAGGTGGCATAAGTATCCCAGTCACCCATCATTGCTGTTTCGGCAGAATAAATCGAAGCCAATTGTAACTTTGCTTCTGAAGTTTTTGATTTTGCTTGGTATTGCTTAAAGTTTGGAATTGCTACGGCAGATAAAATACCGATAATGGCCACAACGACCATGAGTTCAACGAGGGTGAAACCTTCGTCTTGTTGAAGAAACTTTTTCATAACTACTCCCTTTAGTCCATTGAGAGGACAATTTGTTAAAGGCTATTAAGAAGCCTTGGTAAAACCCTTCAGATATGAACATTAAAAGTCCAAATCAATCCGGTTAATCTAAAGTTCAGACCGCTTTCCAACATCTGTTAAGAAGACATTTTCAACAAGTCTAATCTCAAGAATAATTATAACATTAATCTAATTTTCTATCGGTTGATTGACCGTTTTTATTTAATTACAAGTTTAGAATTGGTAAAAAACTCAATAATTTCAATAACCTAAAAATTAGGTCCCTCCTGCAGACATGAACATCGGTAAATACATAGCAACGAGAATTGTGGCGATAATTCCACCTAAAACGACAATTATTATTGGCTCAATTAATTTAGTTGCTCCTTCTATCAGAGTGTTAACCTCGTCTTCAAAAACATCTGCAACTTTCTCAAGCATTCCATCTACTTCACCTGTTTGCTCCCCAACCCTAATCATCTGAGCAACCATATCCGGAAAGTATTCTATTTTTAATAAAGGCTCTGTTAGAGTTGAGCCCTCAACAACTTTTTTCTTAACAACATCTAAGTCATCTGCGATCACGGAGTTCTCTAGGGTTTCGATACATATATCAAGTGCATCAATTAGCGACACCCCAGCCCCAAGCATAGTCGCCAATGTTCTAGCAAAAGAGCTTAAATTACCCTTAACAACAATTCCCCCAAATATAGGCATCTTCATTGTGAAAATATCGAAGTGTCTTTTACCTGTGGGTGTTTTTATATAACTAGACATAAAGACGCCTAAAATAAAAACAATGGGTAATGTGGCAAGTGTATATTTACTTAAAAAGTTAGACGTATCGATAACAAACTGTGTAATTGCAGGTGGTTCCTGCCCGGTATCCGCAAGCATTCCTATAAACTGAGGAACAACAAAAACCATCATTCCCCAAATAACACCCGCACCTACCATGCAAACAATAAAGGGGTAAGAAAGAGCACTCTTAATCTGCTTCTTAGTCTTTTCTTGCTTGTCCATATGCACAGATAGCTTTGTAAGGATAATGTCTAATATACCACCGGCCTCTCCGGCCTTAACAAGACTACAATAGAGTTTATCAAAGCCTTTTTGTGCCGACATGGCCTCTGCCACGGTCTTACCTTCACCAACAGCACTTGCAATTTTTTTAATCGATTTTTTTAGAACTGGATGTTTTTCTGATTTAAACTGAATTTCTAGTGCCTGAATAATCGGAACACCTGCATTAATCATAATTGATAATTGTTTTGTAAAATTAGTAAGTTCTTTAGGGCCAAAGGGAGCAGCGAATCCTTTATCAACCATCCATTCCCCAATATCAAATTCGAGAAATGATGGAGGACTAATTTTCTTAGGCCTTACTCCTTGAGTACGTAGTAAACGACGAGCTTCTCTTTCAGAAGAAGCTTCCACCTTACCACTATCTCTTTTACCGTCTTTATTAAGACCTTCCCATCCATACTGAGCCATAACTTATTTTAACCTAATATCCTTTACCTTTCACCCCAAGTTTCTTAGCAAGCTCTTCGGGAGCTGTTGAATAACTCATTGCTGTATCAGTATCAATTAACCCTGCCTTTACATGCCTTTCAATACATTGGTTCATAGTCATCATTCCAGTCTTATCCTGACCAATTTGCATTTGCGAATATATTTGGTGAATTTTATCTTCTCTTATCAAGTTCCTAATCGCTGGTGTAGGAATTAAAATTTCAATACCAAGGCAACGACCTGACTCAAATGATTTGGGAAGAAGTTGCTGCGAGATTACCCCTTGGAGAACGAAGCTCAAAAGTGTTCTAATTTGGTCTTGCTGATCAGATGGGAATACGTTCACAATTCTATTAATAGTTTGTACACAAGAGTTTGTATGCAAAGTCCCAAAAACTAAGTGACCCGTTTCTGCTACAGTAAGAGCTGCTTCGATAGTTTCGACATCCCTAAGCTCGCCAACAAGAACGATATCAGGATCTTGTCTAAGTAAACTCTTCAAAGCATTGTGAAAAGTTAGTGAATCAGTTCCAATCTCTCTTTGATTCACAATACAAGATTTATGAGGGTGAACAAATTCTACTGGATCTTCCAAAGTAATAATATGTCCTGCCTCATTCTCATTTAATCTATCTATAAGAGATGCCAATGTCGTCGACTTACCGGACCCAGTAGGACCTGTAACCAAGATTAATCCATTTGAGACATCAGTCATTTCCATCAATACGTTAGGGAGATTTAGTGATTTAAAGTCAGGAACAATACTTGGAATTGTTCTAAATACAGCTGCTACTCCACCTTTAGAGTAAAATACGTTTGCTCTAAATCGAGCCAATCCCTTAATTCCAAAAGAGAAATCCAATTCTAAGTTTTTTTCAAATTCGTTCTTCTGTTCTTCTGTTAGTATTTGATATACAAGCCTTTTTGAATCGCTAGCATTTAGTGCTGGAATTTTCACCCTTACGATTTCACCATTCACCCTCAAACCAGGTGGCGAACCAACAGTTAAGTGCAAATCAGACCCACCACTATCAACCATTAACTTAAACAACTGTTGGATTTTTACATTTTCCCCAACACCCGCTTGTTTTGTTTTAGTCACCGTTTTTTCAGACATTTCTATCTCCTACAGCTTATCTGAACTTGAGTTCATCACTGCTTCATCAAGAGTTGTTAACCCTTGGGCAACTTTTGTAAGGGCGCACATTCTAAGTGTCTTCATCCCATCCTTAATTGCTTGTCTCTTAATATCATCTGCAGAACCTTCTCTTAAAATCACCTCTTTTAACAGAGTAGTCATTCCCATAACTTCATAGATCGCAACCCTGCCTTTATAACCGGTGTCGTTACAATAATCGCAACCCTTTCCACGGTAGACCTTAATCTTCCCTGCTGAGCTTGGGGCAATACCACAAGCGACAAGTTCTTCTATCGAAGTATCCGCTAGTTCTTTACATTCAACACATATTCTTCTGCATAGCCTTTGGGCCACGACAACATTTAGAGAACCAACAACCAAAAAAGGCTCAATTCCCATATTTAATAATCTAGTCACAGTTGCAGGAGCATCGTTGGTATGAAGGGTAGATAATACCATATGACCGGTAAGTGCTGCTTCAACAGCAATTTCCCCAACCTCAAGGTCTCTAATCTCCCCAACCATAATAATATCTGGATCTTGTCTTAAAAATGCTTTTAGAGCCGATGCAAAAGTTAGCCCTACTTCTTTTTTAACATTAACCTGGTTAATTCCCGCAAGGTTAAATTCAACAGGATCTTCTGCTGTTGAAATATTAGTATCAACGGTATTAAGTTCGGCTAATGCACTATAGAGAGTTGTCGTCTTTCCTGATCCTGTTGGACCAGTAACAAGACACATTCCAAAAGGCTGATGAATTCCGTCTTGAAAAACTTTTAACTGCTTTGCTTCAAAACCTAATTTTGTCATATCTAACTCAAGGTTAGAGGAATCGAGCAGCCTTAGAACAATTTTTTCGCCAAACAAAGTGGGTAACGACGAAACTCTATAATCGATAGGCTTACCTCCGACCGATAACTTGATACGGCCATCTTGAGGCTTACGTTTTTCTGAGATATCCATCTGGGCCAGAATTTTCATTCTAGAGGTCAGAGGTAAAAAAAGTTTTTTAGGAGGTGTCTCCATCTCTACCAAGGTTCCATCAATTCGAAATCTAATTCTTGCTGTTTTCTCGTATGGTTCGATATGGATATCACTCGCTTTTTTGATAAAAGCCTCTGCAAGAACCTTATTAACATATTTAATAATATCCTCACCAATATCTTCTTCTTTTATGTTTTCATTTTCTTCACTATCAGACTTAACTTCATAAATTGTGTCCAAAAGCTCATCAATCGACTCTTCAACCCGCCCAAAAATCTTTTTCCATGAAGCGAGGTTTGTTAAAATGAATTCGACTGGATGCTGGAATGTAGTTTGTAATTCACCTCTAAGTTCAACAACTGTTGGGTCATAGATAGCCACACTAACAGCTTTAGCCGTCTTTTGGATTGGCAATACTCTATATTTGAGAACGTCACTTTTTTTGATAAGTTTGATCGTTTTTTCTTTGATCTTAGCTTTTGACAGATCAATAAAAGTTAACTTGTTTTTTTCAGCGACTTGTTTTGCAAATTTAATATCATCAAAAAAGTCAAAATCAAGAAGACCAAGTTCTGCGATATTATTAGGGTCTTTATCCATCAATAATGGACGTAAATCTTTGATGGGGACCATCCCCGTTTTACTAATTACATCAGAAAACTCTTTTCTAAACATATCAAATTCCTATAGGTTCACCTATGTTATCGGATTTATTGATATGAATGTTTAGTCTTCTACAAGAAATTAGTAATTTATGCCCCAAAAGGACAGGGCATGAATGGCCTGATTCTTCAATAGGTCCATTCCATCGATGTATTGAAAGCTTGAGTTAGCGAATCGGTCATTATGCGCTTTATGCAAATAATTATAGTCCCAAAAGATATTATCATCACTAAGTGGTCCATTATATACGTACTCTCGTGCACAGGTATTAATAATCAAAGCATTATTTTCAGATAACTTAGAAAGATCTAGAGATGGAAAATTAGGTGTTATTTTTCTACTATACTGAGTGTACTCCTTACTCAGCAATCCAAGAGAAAAAGTCGTTATCTGGGCCATAGACCCATCACCTAAAATTATAATTTGAGAATCATTGTTTTCAATATGTGATTTTAAAAAACTATGTACTGCCAAAAAGTCAGTGTTCGTAGCCTGATAACCTTTATTACTTTTTCTTATGCAATTTATGATTCCTAAGTCTGACACTTCTCCAACAGCTTCAACGAAAGACGTATAGTCTTTCTTATAAGGTGCAGTAATACTTAAGCCAGAAACTTTCTTAAACAAATCCTCTAACTCAGGAAGCTCCGAACTGTTTTCAATATCAAAAAGTGTGTATTCGATTTCGGTCTGAAGAATTTTTTCATATACAGATTTTGATTTAGAATGCTTTATGTTTTTACCTACTAACCCCAGTTTAATCACACTCTCTCCGGGATGAAACATCCTTTGTAATCTGCTCGATTAGATCATTTACAGAGTCAAACTTTTTTTCTTCTCTAAGCTTTGAGTGCAGATATAACTTAAAAGATTCTCCATAAATGTCTTTATCAAAGTCTAAAATAAAAGTTTCTACAGTCATCTCAGCATCTGATTCAAACGTAGGCTTTACACCTATATTGGTAATACTCTTATACATTCCATCTTTATAAAAAACGCTAGAGTAATACACACCCTTACTCGGGGTGATCTGTAGATTTGAATATTGAATATTGGCAGTAGGGAACCCTATTTGCTTCCCCCTTCCCTCTCCTTTAACGATTGTTCCTTCTAAGAAAAAATCTCTCCCAAGGAGGCTATTTGCCTGTTTTATCAAACCCTTTCCGATGAGGTCTCTTATCTTACTTGAACTTACAGAAAGTTCTTCTACTGATTTTTTATCCAATACTTCAAAGGAGTAATTATTCTTTGCGCAGAACTCTTCGATACTCTTAACACCATCTTTTTTATTCGCCCCAAATGAAAAGTCGTATCCCAGAAAAAATCTTATCTCATGTGTTTTACTTGTTAAGTACTTAGATAAAAATTCTTCTCCAGACAAAGTACTTAAATCTCTCGTAAAAGCAATTTCATAGTAATAATCTACTTTCTCATTTGCCAGAAGTACTTGTTTTTCTTTTTGTAGATTTATTAAAAAGCTACGCCTAGGTGACAAAACAATAGAAGGATGTGGGTTAAAACTTATGACCACTAACTTTGTGTCATCAGAAACCTTTGACTTAATAGCGTTAAGTACATAACGATGGCCGATATGTACACCATCGAAATTACCTATAGTAATAGCTATCTTTTTATCTGAAATATCTTTAAGACTCGTTACTAACTTCAACTGGGTTCCCTCTCACAATCTTAATAAGTTCTGAAAAGTATTTTGAATTTACTTTATCCAAGCTTTGTTTTTTTGAACTTATACCCGAGAAATCACCTAATTCACAAGTCTCTAAGCTCTTGATAAAGTAGGCTTTTGCACTCTTTGAGAGCTCACTTTCTTCCAACCTGTCTTGAATAGAACTACTTTCAATATTTGAGGGCAACAATGAGAGCACTGCATATAATCTATGATAATTCATTCCATTTTTCTTAATGTCTATAACAGCTAATTCAATCTCAGTCTTTTTGAACTTATCTTTAAGAAATGAAACCGAGGGAAGCAAGACAATTAAAAAGAGAATTACAAACAATGCAAAATTAAGCCATCTCAATATATTTATTTTTTGAATTTTAAATCCTCCCACAAATGAAGGAGCAACAAGGCCTACAACACCAGAGCTATTACTTGGCTCGTTCAATCTCTCCTCTTTTTTCTCAGAATGCCCACCTGAGTTAGGCTTAACAATCCCCCCCTCAACACTTAGAGAAGGTAATTTTAATTTCTTAGTAACGAAAGAATTAGAGTTTGGATCAAAAACAGAAAGACTTATCTCTCTTTCTGGAAGATTGAAACGGTCCCTGGCCAAAAAGGTATAATCAAAAGACTTTTTTCCAAGAACTTTGGATACTTCAGAGAACTCGGCTTTTGTATCGAACTCCTCAAGACTAGGATGTGTATAAACTTTTGGAGCCGCATAATTCTCTAAAGCCCCTGGTCCTGTAACGTTCAACTTGGCTTCGACAACTTCATTTACCAGATACTTTGATTTATTGAGGCTAAATTCAAAATCATGATCTCCAACTAAACCAGTAAAATCGTTTGGTAGGTTTTCTGTCGGTATAGGGTTTACAAGTATCTCGATTTTTTTTGATTGAATTGATCTTGTTTTATATTCTCTCATTCTTAAACCAAAAGCTCCAAAAGGCGTGTTTCGGTTAGACGATGAGTATTGAACTCTAAGTTTCAAAGGATCGATAAATGCCCTTCCCACCTTTTCAGGATAGATTCGGGCTGAGTACTTTAGACTTTTCTTATAAATTTCACCCATATATTCAACCGTGGTAGTCTGCTCCCTATTGATCATATGAAAACGCTTAATGAATTTATCTAGCTTGGGAAAAACTTTCACTTCCTGGCTTACGATGGGCACCTTTGTATAAAGGTAATATCTTACATCTATTCCTTCACCTAAATAGGCCTCCGTCTTTGAGGGTTCAGCCTGCAAAAAGAAGTCTTTTGCCCTTACTGCTTCCCTTAGTATATTAATCGTTTTTGACTTAACTTTATGTTCCTTACCACCAATTTCCACTTTTATATTACTTATACGAAGAGGACCTGGCCTTGATGCAACCAATTCATAAACATGTGTTAATGTACGTGTCGTGCTAAATTTCCCATTGATAATTGTCGTATTAATACTCACGCCACGATCGGACTTACCAATAACATCAGCAGTCCCTCTATCGAAGCTAATATATGGCTCGTCGCTATCACTGGTTTTAATTTTAAACACAAGCTGAAAAGTCTCACCTACTATTGGTCTATTCGGATTCACATCCAAAGAAACAACATTTCCAAAAGCTGAAACGTTGTAAATAAAGAAAGATAATAGTATTAAAGTTCTCGTTTTCATTACCAATCCTTTGATTCCCGATTGCGATTCTTACGTTTTTCTGTTGTATTGTAATATTTCTTTTGCAGGTTTCGATCTTGGTCCATAATTTGTTTTAACATTGCAGGAATCTTAACCAGTTTTCTTTTTTGTTTTATTTGTTTCTCTTTTTCATCTAAATTTGAAGGTCTTTTCTCTTCACCTTTCGCCTTGTCTTGCTCATTCCTTTTCTCTTTTTTATCTTTTTTATCCTTATTTTCTTTAGGATCATTTGGTTTGTTTTTATCTTTTGGGTTTTTATTGTCTTTTTTATCACTTGGTTTTGAATCTTTTCCAGAACCACCCTTCTTCTTTTCTTTGTTTTTGTCGTTCTTATCTTTCTTCTTATCTTTCTTCTTGTCTTTTTCTTTTTTATCTTTTTCATTCTTCTTTTTCTGCTTTTGTTTCTTCAATGCAATAAGAGTATTGTTTCTTACAATATCTTTTATTTTGTCTTTAACCTCGCCTTCTGGGGCAAGCGCTACTGCTCTTTCATATGAATCGAGTGCTTTTTTTAAATCACCAGAACTAGCATAAGAGGTCCCTAAGTTTACGAGTGAGTTTATATCTCGATTATTTCCCTGGCTAATTTCTTCGTAAAGAATACTGGCCTCTTTATGCTTGCCCGACTTTAAAAACTCTTGTGCTAAATATTTAATTTCGTCACCACTGGCGACACCTTTCTTTAACTTTCTTTCCTGTTTTGTCGTCTTAAGCTTGCCTGCCAATTGCTCTTCCGCCACTTCGATCTGCGCTTTGGTCTTAGTTGGTGAAAAAATTAGAAAAATTATCAAGATAGTTAATGGTTTAGAAAAAGACTTACCCAAACTAAAAAGGCTGGATATGAAATATAGTAAGATAAAAATTCCTATCAGAATATGCCCATACACAGGTCTGATTCTAATATCTGTTTCTCCCAGTTTTTTCTTATAGATCGACTTAAAGAAACTAAGTATGTCATCTGTTGGAATTGTATATGAAGTTGATATCCAGTATTTAAAGTTTTTGAAGTCCTTGCCCATACCCTTAATAGCTGATTCATTTAACTTACTGATAACCTTATTTCCTTTATGTTTCTTATAATCGAGAAAGACACCTCTCTTCGTTCTTAGCGGAATAGGTGCGCCTGCAAGTGTACCGACACCAACTACGGCTAAATTAACATCACTACCTTCATCTAAAGGAAAAACTCCTCCATGCTCCTCACTATCTGTGAAAAGTAAAATATTACCAACAATATTTTCTGAATCATTATCAATTTTAAAGTACTGAAGGGATTCTTTTACGGCCTGATTAATATTTGAATTCCCGTAGTTTAAGTTAGTATTCTCAAGAGCAGCCACTCTAGCATCTAGCAAGTCAATATCATCAGTAAATGGCACTAGCCTTTTTTGAGTATCAGAAAAGAGTACGACAGCTATCTGGTGACCTGCTGCTCTTTTAATAAAGTGTCTGGCTAAAAACAAAGATCTCTGAAAACGATTAGGTCTAACGTCTTCTGCTAACATGGAAGCTGAAGAATCTATAATAATAATTGTTTTTTGATCAGGGATCGTAGCTTTTATTCTCTCTTCAGGTCCTCTCAAATCTAGAACCGCCAAAAAGATAAACAAAAAAGCACTCAAAAAAGTTGCTAACCTAAGTTTTGATACTTTTGAGTCCTCAAAAAACCAAAAAGACTTAACTGTGGAAAAGTAACTATTTCTAACTTTAATAATAAAGAAACTGAAAACACAAAATAAAAAAATAGATAATACTAAATAGGAACCATACTCAAAACTCACAGCTCCTCCTTTAGAAATCTTATTCTTATTAATTCAGCTAAAAGCAACAATAGTGTGCCTATAATTAAAAATTCCCAATATAGTTCTTTATATAAAATTCTTGAAGAAGCATCAATTTCAGTTTTTTCGAGTTTATTTATCTCCTGCAAAACATCCTTCAGAGCCTCAGAGTCCTGTGCAATAAAGTCTTTACCGCCGGTCAAGCTAGCTATAGTCTGCAAAGTTTTGGTATCAATGCTTCCGCCCGGGATTGTTTGATACCTTTTTCTTCCAAATGTTCTCCCACCTAAAGGGATTTTGGCATCCTTACTTCCACCAATCCCAATAGTGTAAACTCTTATATCCTTATCAGCTGCTTCTTGGGCAGCCTGTTTAGGAGTCATGCTACCAACATTGCTAACGCCGTCGGTTAGTAATACAATTGCTTTATTATCGGCCAAAGATTGAGCACCGCGAGCAACCGCCAAAGCCAATGCGTCACCAATATTTGTTCCCATTCCAAGAAAACCTACTTTAATTTCATCTACTATTCTTCTGATTAAGTCTAAATCTGTTGATAATGGTAGCAATGTAAAAGCTCGCTCAGAAAACATTATAATTCCAATTCGATCAGCCGGCTTTAAGTTAACAAACTCAAGGATTTTTTGTTTTGCTGCTTCTAATCTATTGGGACGAAAGTCTTCTGCAAGCATTGACCTCGAAACATCTACAACGAAGAAAATATCATTTACCTTAATTTTATTATTTGAAAGACCTATTGGTTTTCTCGGTAATGTTATTGAAATTGAAATAAAAATCCATCCCGCAAGACCCAACAAAAAGGTTATGCTCCTTAAAAAAGACTTTCTATTTCCTGTATTTTCACCGTAATAGATGACTGCTTTTTTGAAAGGCCTAAATATAACAAAACACCAGGCAATAATTCCCAATATTCCGATTATAAAAAAATATGGATGCGCAAATTCCATTTCTACCTTATCTCTTTTGCTATAGGTTCAATTAGGACCTTCAACTCTTCTATTTCAAAGTCTTCTATCTCTTTTTTGAATAAGTACTGTTTAGCAGTGGTTATAAACTCAAGCGAAGAGTTCTCGTTATCAGAAAGTTTTGTAGACCAAACATCTTTAGTTGAATATATAAAAGAGAAGTCTTCTTTATTTGATGCTTTAACGAAAACCTCTTTCCAATTAATATCTTTTTCCTTAATTGAAACTGTTGTTGTTTTCTTTCTTCGTCTTAAAAAAAATAATAATAATGATAATATAAAAAGAAAAGCTACCGGAATGATATATTTCAAATAAGACGGGTCGCTAAGATCAAAATCGCTTTCTAAAACAACAAAGCCCTTTTGAACAGAATTGAAAGGTGTTGTTTCAAATTCTTTAACTGTCACCTGGATATTTAAGCCACCTAATTTCCAGTTTTTTATTTTTTTTTCTATTCTTTTTTGCAATACGAACAAACCTTCAACTAAAACGATCTCAGGATTTGATTCGGCCCACCTAGGTCGAGACAAGCTAACAACATAGAAATTATCTAAAAAACTAGTCCCAACTAGCGAATTAATCATTTCAGGTGATATATTATCAATATTCCATAACTCAATAACACCCTTAAAAGAATCTCCTTCGACCAATTGAACTTTTTGTCGTGCTAATGGTCGAAAAAAAGCTTCTCCAGCAAAAGCATTCGCCAAAATAACCATTAGTATAGAAATTGTAATCAAAACCAGCTTCACTAAATCATTTCCTTGATAAAGGATTCTAAGTATCTATCCGATATATCTATCTTTTTTATCTTCCTTCCAAATTCTTTTTCAAGATTTCTTTCCGATTCGATATTTACAGTCTTAAAACTAGGCTTAACTGCTTTTTTACCTAAGGAGAATAGAGAGATAGGTGCTTTGGCAAATCGGTCAAGGGGACTTTCCATAAAGAAACAGTGTAGGTTTCTTCTAAAAATTAATCTTTTCATAGAAGAGGTTTCAATAAAGTCTACAAAATCAGAAAATATAACAACTTCTCTATTTTTTCCAGTATGCTTCAGGATACTGTGAAGCTTTTTTTCTTCGGGTATATCATTTAGTTCTCCACCTCTATCTATTTCGACTTTACCCATTTCATCTAAAACCCCGTGTTTTTCCAAGATGCTAATTAAATAAGTAATTCCTTTGTCACCTTGTGATTTCGGAATATCAACAATATCTTCTCCTATCACTACAACATGAACAAAATCATTTGTTTCGCCTGCTAAAAGATATAACAAACAAGTTATCTCTATACTCGCTTGTAGTTTTGAAACACCATTTATTCCAGAGAGCATTGATCTTGAAGCATCTAGAACAACCGTAATTTCTATATTTCTTTCTTCTTCAAAGGTTTTAATAAATGTATGATTAGTTTTGGCCAACATATTCCAGTCAATAAAACGTATATCATCACCAAAGCTATAAACCTGATGTTCTTTAAACTGCAAGCCACTACCCTTGAAATGTGATTTTAACATTCCTATCGAAAATGAGTTTGAGTTTTTAAAGAGGCTAGCCTTGATTTGGCTAACAGTCTTTCTAACATCGTTTAATTTCATTATATCACTTTACTCGCAATTTTGATTGCAGCATCTCTCCCAGTTATCCCATCGATTTCTGCTTCGTATGTCATAAGGATTCTATGTCCTAATACATCAGGGATAATTCTCATTAAGTGATCAGGTGATACATAGTCCTTACCATCCATATAAGCTATAAATTTACCTACTCTCTGAAGCCATATACAGGCCCTTGGGGAAGCTCCCGCTAAAATTCCACCCTCAAATTCTTTAACAAAATAGTCACTGCCTGGCCTAGTAGCAGAAACAATTCTTACAATAAGATTTTTCAATTTCTCATCGACGTAAATTTCATCTACACATTTTTGTATCTGTAATAAGTCGTCTGTTGCCAACAAAGGCGTCAATGTATCTAGAGGTGTTTTAGATAAATCTAAAATTTTTGTTTCAGCTTCGAAGTCTGGATAGTCAACATTTACTTTCATCATGAATCTATCCATCTGAGCTTCCGGCAAAGTATAAGTTCCCTCTTGGTCAATAGGGTTTTGAGTTGCCAAAACTACAAACGGTGAAGAAAGCTTATGTGTTTTATCACCAATAGTGACTTGCTTTTCGGCCATTGCTTCCAATAAGGCAGACTGAACTTTGGCCGGACTTCTATTAATTTCATCTGCTAGTAATAATTGAGTGAAGATAGGTCCAAATTTTGTATTGAACTCTTCCTTTTGTTGGCTATAAATCATTGTCCCAATTAAATCACTTGGCAAAAGATCCGGAGTAAACTGAATCCTTTGAAATGAAAGATCACATAATTTACTAATAACTGAAACACTTAAGGTTTTACCTAGGCCTGGCATTCCCTCTATCAACAGATGCCCTTCGCAAACAAGTGCCGCGATGATTGAGTCGAGTAAAACATCTTGACCATAAATTATACTTTTAGCTTTTTCCAAGGTCTCAAGAACGTTTTCTCTTTTTACGAAATCCATAATCTTCTCCAAACAAGTTAGAATATATTTATAACCTATAAATCCATTATAAGTGTCTAAATTTACACGTAAAGTGAGGGAAAAGTTTAGCTGTCAGCTATTTGGTTTTAATCCGAATCAAAGGTAATAAATTATCGATCATTTCAGTGTAGTCATTGATATTGTCTCTGAACAATGTGTCGAGAAATCTAACAATATTAGTAGAGTTTGATCCATTCTTTGCCGCGAAGTACATAACTAACTGAGCTGGCTCATCGTGATGTACATTTACTTCACAGCTAAACTCATCCCTAGCTGCACAGTTTTTATAATGTGTAGTTTTTAACATATACTCACGAATGGCCCTTAGACCGAAACGACTGTCTCCTACAACTTCAGTCAAGTTTTTAGAAATAACCTGAAAGCCTGTCTTTCCTTTTGAATCCTCTTTTTCTAACTCCTTAATAAGATTTGTCATCGCTTTAAGAGTTAGTAATATCTTTTGTGGTTCATCTTTTAGACTTAAATACTCGGACAAATAATAAGAACCAGCTGGTGAATTCTCGGTTTCCTCATTAAAAAACTTATTCAAGAATAGAAAGGATTCATTCAATAGCTTATAAACTTTATTTTGATTTAGATTTTTCTCGTTAACAAGCTTGTTCGCTATAAACTTAACAGGCTTTTGAATTCCTCGAACGACATCTATAAAACTGAATTCACTCGGCCAATTACCAGAAAAATTAACAAATTTAGGTAAAATGGCGGACCCAATACTTATTAGACTTCCTAAATTATTGTTTCTATACCTTCTATAGTTCTTATCGCTAAGTTCATAACCTGCCTTTGTGGGACCTACACCAATAAAAGAGGATATTACGGCCAAGTCAAATATTAATGCTTCAAATTCTCTTTGATCTTGGTAATTATTCTCAGCAATCCAATCTATAGCTTCATTCAACAAAGTAGTGCCATTTTTTTCTATATTGAGGGAGTTGAGCAATTCATTCCCTTGTTTTTCTAAAGAAATTGGATCTACCCCAGTCAGCAATGCATTATCGAGCAAATCTATCCTGGGGTCATTAATATTCTCTTCAAATTCTTCTTTAGTCCGTCCAATTCTGTCTCTCACGAACCTAGAAAAGTTGCTAATTCCAGACAGCATTGAGATTTTCGTTAGGATTTTTCCATTATGCTTTCTTAACTGCTTCTTTGTTTGAACCCACGGAACCTCAATTCTTTTTCCAAATATTTTAATTTTAACTAATGCACTTTTTTGAGCTTTATCAGAACTACTTCTAATAAAAGTTCCAAGAAGAGCCTGCATATAATCGCCAAAAGCAAATTCCTCAATTCTATTAGCATCTAATAGGCCTGGGTAAGCAGCAACGGCATTCCTCCCCATCCTAATCTGCTGTTTGTTAAAAAACTTCCCACAAAACCGGGCTCCTGTGCAAGTTTTAAACATTTTAAGTTTCTTTTCAACCGTACCATTATAATCATCAGCTTTGGAAACAGCGTTCATATAATGAGCGCCTAAATAACTCATATCAAATCGAACATCTCTTACAGAGATTTCTACTCTATCTAAAGTGGTTACCTCAGTAAGGTCATCCTTCAAAAAGAGTTCAGTTTCAGGATTAACTCTATCTTCAAGCTCATCTAATTCTGCTAATTCATTTTTAGACTTATTCCATTTCAGACCTGACCAATTGTCTACGTCATAACCTCTATCGTACTCATCATCTTCATTAAACTTAATCTTTAATCTATTGATAGGGATAGACTTATCTGAAAGTTTATAAACCATTTGAGCAGATTCACTTACTGTAATTCTTTTCAGTCTTTGATTTTTAGATTTATACGGAATAGCTAACCCATAGCCAGGCACCATTGCTTGTAGAAAATATCCTACTGTAGATGTACCATTTTTTTCAAATATTGTTGTTGCATCTCTTACTACAGAAGCGAGCGTTTTCTTAATTCGACCAGCACTTGGGCAAGGAATAGCTCCAATATTTTGATTCACATAGTTTTCACACGAGTATGCAACATCCTCTAAGTAGCTCTTCGGATTAAGATCACCAGTGCTCAAACTTTTACTGTATTGTTCAAAAACTTCCGCAAACCAACCTGAAGTAATTTCAATACTTGGTCCCTCATCTATTATGGATTCAAAAATCTTGGTGTTTCGTAGGTATCTATGGTTTGCTCCTCCTATAGAGAAGTAAACTGAGGCCATATTTATCGCCCTATCAAACTCAGAAATAAATCCTTTTTTTCCCTCTACCACGACCTGATAGAGATATTTATGCCCTAAATCAAGCAAGTATTTCAGTCCACCTGTTTTTTCCTGACTGATTCTAAACGCCAATTTTTCGTCTACCAATCTTAAAACAGCCACTGCATTATTTAGAGAATTTGAAGACATAAGCCCATTTTCATCCAACAGTGTTCCTGCGCTATTTGGACTAATATTAAACATCTCTTCGTATCTATTTTGAGATTCAGCCAACCAAGAAAATGTCTGAAGGGTTATTTCCTTATCTTTGAAAAATAAACATTCTTTCGGAAAGTTATTCAAGATAAAATAAAGGTCCTTATCATCTGTTAATGAATCAATACAAAGCTTAGTTTTACGAGAATATTCTGTTTCACCGCTCGTAAAGTCTATATCGTAAGGTGTGTATGGAAGCTTTGTTACATAGTCAGTAATCAAGTTTGCACTAAGTCTATTTAACGCTACTCTTCGCAATTCTGGGCCGCGCGTAACAACTTTCATAATTGTTATAATATGATCTCTAGAGAAAAACTTATCAAAATCTCTCAGTACATTAGCGCCAGAAAAGTTTTTCACAATATCAAAGAGTGCCTGATACGAACTTTCTAATTTTTCAGAAGAGCTCGTCCATTGCTGACTAAATTCTGGCGAAACAACCGCATACTCTTCTAGCATTGTGGCATAGAAGTTAAAAAGTAGTTTAAAATTAGTATCTTCTTGAAGATGCCTATCTATGAAATTAAAAAGAAAGTTTTGTTCTTCCTGATCTAAAAATAGCCATGAAGCTGCCAAGGCTTTTATTTTCTCGTCATTTTCAATCAATAAAAATTCATTAACAAGAACACCCGCTGAATTAAAAACTAAAGGCCTAGAGTCTTTCAAAAGCTGAAATACGATATCAAAATAATTATCGCTTGATGCATGGATAATTTTAACTATCTCCACCATCCACTCGACCGCTTCCTCTGTTGCAATATCAAGTAAGAACCCAGGATTAGGAGGTATATCCCCTAAGTTTCGACTGGCTAAAAAAGTAATAAATTTTGAAATATCAAAGATTGGAATTTCAGAAGTTAGATCAACTAGCTTTTTTTCTAGCTCAACAAAATTAAGACTATGCAAACCTCTATTCACTCGGCCATTTTCAACATAGGCAATTTCACCAGAATAATTCTTTAGCTTAGGGCAAAATGATAGTGCTAACTGCAAGCTAGCTACATTTTGAACAATATAATCGTGAAATGGCTCATATTCGTTTTCGTAAACAAAATTCAAGAACTCATCCACATGGGTCTTAAGATCTATATCAATTCTTGCTGAATCACTATATGGCTTACAATAGAGTGGATAATGATATCCCCTCTTTAGTAATTTAATATCTTTAAGCACCTCGGGATTTTCAGTAACAGCATAGTTTGTTAATCTTCTAAAAACCGCATTAGTAAAAGTAGGTTTTTGAATCCAAGTATAAAGATATGGCTCATTACTATTTTTCCATTTTACAACTGGAACTTTTTTATAAAATTCTCTCTCTAGTGGTGATAACCCATATAAAAATTTTTGAGCCAAACTAGAGACTAATCTCAACCTCACATTAAAAAAATCATCGCCGTAAAAAAACTTACGAACTTCGGCCCTAAAAGGGTCAGCATTATCTCCCAGAGTCGTCATACTTTCCTTTATAAAAAGGGATAACGCCTTGATCGCAACTGGCTTAAGATCTACTAATTTTACTAAATTTTTGATCTGTTCTTTTGTTAACTCTCTTCCCTTACGATTAACACAATCCTTATGTGTACTATCCTCTGCACATAAAAACATATCTCTCATGCCATCGTAAAAATTTGTTTCATTTAATGAAGTCAACACTCTTGATAGGTCATCAAGACCCTGCTTTTTATCTAAATCTCTAACATGGTCAAATATTCTATCTCGCCTTTCTCGATCATTTAGAAAGGCGTTATCGATTGGCTTAAAAAAGTGATTCCATGATGCGGGGTTAATCTTTTGTATGCCTCTATTTAAACTTGGAAAGGTTTTATCCCACCCCGTACACTTAAATAAAAAGAAAGTGTTTTCATGTGAGAGAAGATCCTGCGTGAAATTAACTTTAGTACAGGCTTCGAGTCTTTCTTGATCTCGTATTTCCCATGATTCTTCGGGCCTTACGTCGGGAGCAGATTGTTTCTGACAGGCCCCTAATTGAAAGAGAACAACGGAAAGCAGTAATAAAAGTATTGCCCTATTTTTTTGCACTTTCCTCCAAAATCCTCTGCCTAGCTATTCCCTTATTAATCTTATAATTCGAAAATGTAATCTCCGATTTAACTATCCTTTTATTTTCTTTATCTTTCTTTTTACTTGCTACTTTTAATTCTTGGGTGGTAGTTACAGTAACTTTTGAAGGAAACCCAAAGCCATCGACTTTTTTATAACTCAGCTTATTCTCCATTTTAGTAACTTGAATACCTTGTACTGAAGTTACAGTAATTCTGTCTACAACCCACTTATTATTACTCCATGATTTTTTACTCATAGAAAGATTAGAGGTTTGACTTCCCATAGGACTTCTAGTTTTAAATGATCTAAGTTTGCCTTCTCGATCAAAATCAATTTCAATTTTATTTATACCTCTTTGGTGAGTACGATCTGTGCCAATGATTTTCTGCATTCCATTTTTTACTGATACAGTTTCCAATGAATAGCTTCTAACCTTCGGGGCAAGCTTTTGAGGTAGTACATAGTCTAATCTATTTTGTATTAATGCCTTAAGTTCGTTTCGTAATTCAACATAGCCCTTAGGGAGTCCTTTTACCTCAACATGATATTTACCTGGAGTAATCCAATAAACTTCATAATAGAGATCGTCGAGTTTACTCAGGGGAATACTTTTTAATACATTCTCTTTTAAATTAGAGATTCTTATCTCAAAAGATAAGTCTTTAAGGCTCATAACCTGGGGGTGATAGTACCTAAGGTCAAAGTTTTCAACCACATCTGCGGGCTTCTGAGACGACCATGCATTTTGGTAAACCAAAAATATAAAAACTATAAATTTTATAAGATTCATAAACTCACTAACCTCTAAGGAATTGTACAATTTTAGGAAATCTAATCAATCTAACGAAATAATTTCCTTCCACTTTGGATTATATAACACTTTGAAATAATTAGGGTTAGTAATAGTTACAGCTCCCGACTTACCTTTCAAACCTTTGATGTTACTTAATGAAGTGTATATAAGACGCAATTCCGTTGAATTTTTCTTCATTGAGTCTCGAATTAGTGAACCAATTAGTTCGGCTATTTCACCATCAATTGAACTCAACTCTATTTTCAAAACAACGTGGCAACTTTTCTCATTCTCCAGATGAAACCAAGTATCACTTTTGGTACCGAACTGATTCCTCAAGTAGTCATTTCCTTTAATGTTTTTCCCAAGAGCTCCTTTCTTATCATTTAAAGTGAATTCTAGGATTGATTTGTCTTTTAGTTTTCGGCCACTTTTTTCAAGCCAGTTCGGCAAATTCACCTTTTTCAAATGTGTTACTTCACTTAGATTATCAAATTCATTTTTAAGTTTTTCTTTTTTGGACTTTAGAAACTCAAATGATTTTTTTAGGTTTTTAATTTTTTGAAAAGCCCTATCTCTAAATTGAAATTCGTTTTCATCATACTTTTTCTTAATTTTTAAATTTATTTTTTTAAACTCTTTTTCTGTCTGATCAATATTGAAGCCATAAAGAAGTTGCTGTAACTTCTGTGCTTTTTCAATATTTTCAAAACCTCTTTCAATTTCTAATAGCTTTTTTTCGATAAGCTTTCTTTTACGATTATCCGACTTTTTTGAAACTAAAGAATTATAGTGATCTTGTATATCGCACAGTTTTACTTCTCCCGCTTTTTCTTCGGGTCCCTCATAAATACCTTTATAAATCTCCGAAGGGGTATACTTCTTAACCCCTAGATCCTCTTCTTTTTTCCCTATCCATGACTTGAATATAAACTCTTCAGACTTGAAAACAAAATTTAAATTTCGACCCTTATAAAAAAGGCTAAAAAGAGTGTTTCCTCTCTTTGAGATTAAGTTAAAGTTTAAAATTCTATATTTCTTATCTGTTTCTACTTTCGTTATTTTTTGTCCAATCAAATTATTCTTAAGCCAATCATCAAATCTGTCTTTTATCCTAAAGTCTTTATGCGGAGGGGTCTCATCTAGCCACATCCCTTCTACACCTCTACCTCGGCCCAGGTGAATAACCAAAGTTTCACCCGGTATTCTTACTCTCAAAGTAAAAGTTGTAGGGGTACTTTGAACCTTTTGTATAAAGGCTCCTTCCTGAATTTTTTTATTTAATTTTTTAGATTGAAATTCTAGTGTGGCTAGGTTTTGTATCATCAGTCAATGACTGTACCAATTCGCCAAGGTCTAAACTTAAAGGAATCTTCCCCGAAAGGAAAAATCATAGAAAACCAGACAAATAAGGCACGTCCCTTCACTTGTTCCCTTTTCACAAATCCCCAAAACCTCGAGTCATAAGAGAAGTCTCTATTGTCACCCATAACAAAGAATTTTCCTTTTGGGATCGTTTTCTGCTGATAATCAGTTTTATAATAATTATCACTGTCTTGCTGGATGATATGCTCAGCATCGCCTGTTTTAACTTTATAAAATTTTAAATTGTAATTTTTAAACTTCTCATCCATGTCATCCATAATAGGTTTTCCATCAACTTCATTTGCCTTGATAGCTTTACCATTTATATAAACAACCTTGTTTCTAATTTCAATTTTATCCCCAGGAACCCCAACTACCCTTTTAATATAATTAATACTTGGATCTTTGGGGTACTTAAAGACGACTACATCACCACGAACAGGGTCAGACTCACCAAAGATATAAATTGGATTGAGGTTTATTCCAAATAAACTAAGGTCTGAAAAAGGTACCTTAAAACCATAAGAGAACTTATTTACTAAAATAAAATCCCCTATCATCAAGGTTGGAATCATCGATCCCGATGGAATTCGAAAGGGCTCAAAAAAAACTGATCTAAAAACGAGCACTACTGTGAGGATCATTGAGATAGATTTAACTTCTTTCAAGAACTTCTTTTTTCGACTATCTCCTTCGACTGGAGTAGGTTCGGTTTCAATATTTTCAGTGATTTCGTTATCTGCCATTTTATTTTTTCGCAAAGACTTGTTTGTCTTCTGCGCCCGCTTTTTCAATCTGCCTATAGTAATACTCAATGACATTCTTTGCCAAATAAGACGACTTGGCGCGCCACATTGGACCCTGAATACTCATAACACTTACAGATATTCCATTATTTTTTCCATTTTTAGGCTTCGCATAAGCAGAAAACCAATCTCTTTTACCTTCAGGAAAGCCGCCTGTAATACTTCCAGTTTTTCCACCAATCTCAAGTCTTCTCTTTAACTTTCGCCGCATTTTACGAAAACTCTTTCTTGCTGTCCCAAACTCAACCGTCTTGGACATCAATTGGGCCATCTGATCAGCCGCTTCACTACTCAATACCTTTTCATCTTCAAAGCTAATTTCTTCATCTAATAAGTTTTCATCTCCATAATGAAGTGACTTAATTAATTTAGGTCTCTTCAAATTTCCATCATTAGCAACTATCGAAGCAAATACAGCAGCATGTAACGGGCTGATCATGGTTTCTGTATTAAACCCAGAGGCCAATTCGGCCATGTTAAATTGGTCTTTTGGTAGATGAAAAATTGATTTAGGCAACCTTAAAACAGTAGATAGTCTTTTATTAAATCCAAAACTCTGGGCCATTTCATAGAGAGATGCTGCTGTCGAATTATGTATAGAGGCTTTTCCAAATGCAGCATTATTAGAGTAGGCAAATGCTTTTTCCAAAGAGATTGTACGATTCCAGCGATGGTTTTTCTTTAATTGATATTTGTATAATGTTGTACCCTTTCCCCGTGTAACAATGTCTGTCCATGGATTGTAGCCTGCATTTTCAATTAAGTCGGCGGCCGTCACAATTTTTGAAAGACTGGCAGAAGGGTGAGAGGCAAGTAGTGCCATTGAGCGACCAAACTTTTTCTTTTCTCTTTCGTAAGAGATAAGACTTATAACTTTTCCCGAATCATTATCGAGTACTACTATTGCAATGGCCTTAGAGGCATAACGCTTCATTTGTTTTTTTATATATGACTCTAGTTGTTCATTGAAATAGAATTCAGTTTTGATCCTCTTTTTACCGAACTCAAAACTTTCTAATACTTGGTCATTTAAAATGCGGTGAGAGACCTCTCCAACCAAGCTTATAAATTCTTTGTTTTTTTTATCTTCTAGTCGACTTTCATTCCAATGAAAAATCGCGAACCCTACTAATAATATTGAGACGGCTAGAACACTACGCTTCATAATTTTTTGCCACTACAAATATTTCTTTACTTACACTTCTAGTAGAATCTGGTCTAAAAATCTTAACCTGTTTAAAGATCTTTCTTAGATTCCTAATTTCATTTTGTGCATCGTTACTGTCAAATATTTTGAAAACTAAAGAGCCATTAGGTTTTAAAAAAACTGGTAACTCATAGATAATCTTTTCAACTAAACCTAAGCTTCTTGCCTGATCTACATCCTTAATACCTGTGGTGTTAGGTGCCATATCTGATAATACGACATCAAACTTTCCATCAGGAACCAGTGATTTCCAATCAGAAAAATCTAAGTAATCTGATTCTAATAAGTTCACATTTTTAATACCGGTAAGTTTTTTATTCACAGGCTTTATATCAATACCTACGACCTTTCCCTTTTCACCAATAACTTCACAGGTATACTGAATCCACGATCCAGGAAAATAACCTAAATCTAAAACATTCATTCCCTTATTTATAATCTTAAATTTTTCATTTATTTCTTTTAGTTTATAAATACTACGAGCAAGATAGTTTTCTTGCTTAGCTTTTTTAAAATAGTGGTCTTTAACTTTAAAACTCATAATTAATTAAATAACCTTAGGAAAATTTTAACTCTTCCTTCAAAGTGAGAATCTAACAGGCAAATCAAAATATAAATTAAATAAATCATATTTCGGCTCGATCTTAATCTACTAATACTTTGGAAAACCAACTCTAAAGGGATCAAGCTAAAAAATACAAACATCCACATTAAAGAGAATGATTTTACCAAGTATGAGTCTAACACTAATGACGAAAGAAATAAGATGAATATGATGATAAAAATCTCTATGACATTCTCTTTATTTACTTTAAGTTCCCGAATTACCGTTACCTTAGAATCAAAGGCCTTAAAAAGTAGAATTAAGAACCCAAAATAAGAAAGTGAATAAAATGCTTTCCTATTCAAAATTTTAGTAAACTCAGCGAAATAGTTCTCATCAATTGGAATCATATTCTGAAGAATATCTATATTGGAAAACAAAACAACCGCTGTAAGAGAAAGCCCAAAAAGTGAATACTTTAAAATCTGTCTTTTGTACCAAAGAGTCTTATCCCTTAGAAAAAGAAGATAAAGTAAAATACATTGAGGTATTACTAGTAACGCAAAGCTTTGATTAATAATTGTGCCCAAATAGGAAACCAACCCTAAAAATAAACCGGCTCTATAAGTCGCACTCTTTACTACCCATAAAAGAGTCCACACCCACAACAGACTATAAGTTGTCGTTATTGCATCCCCATAATTACTGGCCAATATTTTAGTAAAGGACCAAGAGCTTAATACGGCAAAAACACCCAGCAGAGATAACCTTCTTGAAACAAAAAACCTCAACATGGCGTAAAACGTCAGACAAAAAAGCCCTAGACCAACGAGGTAAAAATGTATGCACCAGGCTAGTTTAAAAAGAATCGGGTATTTAAAAAATGGATAATAACCGACTAATAAAAAGTTCCAATACTGATTTCCTATTTTTTCGAAAGGATCAAAAAATAACTTTAGTGCCTCAATATTAGTGAGTTTAGGAAGTTCTGGAATAGAAAAAACAAACATAAGCAGAGACAAGAAAACTAATGTTTTTTCAAAAGAATCTAAATATTTGAATTCGTTAAAGTTTGTTGTAACTGATTCCTTTATAATTTTTCCTCTTGTGGGCCAAGAGTAAAACAGCCCTAGGACTGCCCAAATTACCCAATAGGAATTATAAATCCACTTGTGCGGCAAAAAACTAATCGTATTAAAAAGCAGGATAAAAAATATCATACCCAAAAAGAGCCTATAAACGACTCGATCAATTGATGAATTCACCCTGAAATAGATTTTCAAACGGTGATCAACCTCTTTTCCAAGCATGAACCACTGGGAACACATAAAAAGCGTATAAAAAACCAGCATGATAATCTGAAGAACGGTATTCAAATGCAAAGTCTTAGGGAGCCATATTGGAATTAAAAGAATTCCAAAGTACGTAAGTGCCCGATATAAGAAGAATTTAGACTTCAGAAACCATATATTTGAGCTTTTCAGTAAAGTATTTTCTATATTATCCGACAAGAATAGTATCCTATTATGGGCGTTTATCGTCCGAATCTCTTCGAAATCAAAGGACCGGTCCCCAACCGGTCCTTTTAATTTAATGCTCTTTACCTCTAAATTCAAAAAACCATTTATATTTGTCTGATTTAGGGAGCAATAACTGCCTTTACCTCTAGCTTCATTGCATCAATTCCTCCATATGATAAGCTAAAGTGAGGTTTAATGGGCTTTTTTGGCTTATGGACCTTTGCTCAGGATGAGCAAAATTTTTATCAGGAGGATTGATTGGGAATCTCTTTTGGATCCATAAATACGGGCCTACCAAAAGATATTGTTAAACAGATTATTGAAGCTGAAAAAATCCCCATAAAAAAAATGGAAGGAAGAAAGGGGAAGGTTAAAGCAAAACAAGATCTGGTGAGCGATTTAGTTAAACGCATGGAAGATATGCGCGCGCTTCTCAATACCAATGCTGATGCCCGAAACCTAAAAGAAATCCAAGCAAACTACAACGACAAAATTGTCGGTGTAACCATGGACAAAAACAAAGCTAAGCCCGGTAGTCATCAAATTGAAGTTGTTCAACTGGCTCAAAAAAGCTCTGCCATGACCTCTGGATTTGAGGACAAAGAAGAAAGCTATATCGGTGTTGGATATATTCAATACCATCTTCCAAATGGGGAAAGTAGAGATATTTATGTCGATTCTGAAAATGCAACATTATCGGGTGTCGCGAAATTGATTAACAATACGCCAGATGCTGGCATGACAGCGAAAGTTATTGATGACGGATCTGGATCTGAATCCCCCTATAGATTAATCCTAAGTCTTTCAGACACTGGTGATGCTAGCAAAGCAGAGTTTCCTTATTTTTACTTCGTTGATGGTGAAAATGATTTTTTTCTAGAAAAGGAGAGGGAAGCTCAAGATGCAATAATTAAAGTTGATGGATTTGAGGTTCAACTCCCAGAAAATAAAGCAAAAGATATTATTGATGGTGTAACAGTCGATTTAAAAAAAGCTGTTCCTGGAGAAGAGTTTACCCTTCAGGTTAGTGAAGATATTGGAAAAATTTCTGAAAAGATAAGTGATATGGTTGATAAAATTAACTCTGTATTATCTTTTATTAAAGAGCAAAACACTCTAGACGAAAACTCAGATACGACTAAGACTCTTGGTGGGGACTTTATTCTACAAACGATAGAGGGAAGACTAAGAAGTTCCATGTTCAAAAACATATTAACGGAAGAAGGTTACAAAAGAGCTGGTGACATCGGTATTACTTTTCAAAGAGATGGTTTATTAAAACTTGATTCTAAAAAATTCGATAATATGCTTAGTTCAAATTACACGGTTGTCAGTCAAGTCCTAACGGGATTTGTAAGTGAAGAAACCGGAAATAGTCCAGGTCTAGTTGATAACTTGAAAGATGCTGTATCAGAAACCTTAAAATCTCCCGGTGGAATTTTAAGATCCAGACAAAGAAGTTTACGTAATAATATTAGCCAAATTGATAGACGTATTCAGCAAAAACAAAGAGTGATCGAAAGAAAAGAAAAAAACTTAAAAGATAAATTTGCAAGATTAGAAGGAACAATATCAAAAATTAAAAACCAGGGAGCTGGTATCGCTGCGTTAGGTGCACAAGCTAACCCAGTTACACAGCTAGGATAAAATAGGAGGAATCCATGAGTTATGGATTAGGAGCTTACAAAAAGACATCAATACACACCGCCAGTAAAGAGCAGATTTTATTAATGCTTTATCAAGCTGCAATTAAAAACTGTAAGAAGGCTATCGAATCTATTGAAGCAAAAGATATCGCGAAAAAAGGCGAGTACATTGGAAAGCTTCAGGACATTGTAATTGAACTAAATAATAGTTTAGATTTTGAAATCGGTGGCGACGTGGCTCAAGAGCTCAGTAGTTTATATGACTACATCCTGTTCGCGAGCACTCAGGCAAATATCAAAATTGAGGCCGAGCCACTCAATGGATGTCTTCAAGTTTTAGGGACATTATACGAAGGGTGGAACGATGCTATCAAAGGTCTTCGAAAAGAAAATGCTACAAAAAAAGAAGCGAGCAGCGGAGCTTAGTTGATGGATAATATTGAAAGAAACATATTCTTTCATATAAAGACTTTGAAAAAGGTCAGGGGCTTAACCCTGGGAATTCTCTCTGACTTAAAAGCACAAGAGGTCGAAAAAGCCTTAATCGGCATTCAAAATAGAGACAATCTATTAAAAGTTATATTCGACCTTAATAATATAATAGAAAAACACATTGAGAGTGCCCAAAATCTTGAGCAAAAAGATCACCTATTAATTAAAGCCTGGAGGTTAGACCTTGATGAATGGTCTAAAAACCAGTCCAAAAAAAATAAAGAGATCGAAGAATTGTTGAGAGCCGAGAGAGATAAGATCACAAACGAGATAGCTGTTATATTTGACAAAAAAAGTCGTCATAAAGGCTATGATTTAACCAATGTAAAATAGACCGAGTAAACCACTTTGGTCGTTTGACCCATAATCATAAAAATGGTCAAATTTTATAAAAAAATTCGTGCTAAACTTATACTTGGATCTACGATGAATAACGAAAATCAAAATACTATAGAGGTAAAAGAATCAAAGACAGGACATTCAATTCCTGTGGTTGATGGCGTTCACTTACACTCTAGTTACAACCCCACCAAAGAAGCTGAAACTTTTATAGAGAAATTTAATGATCAGTTAGCCGAAAACAAAAATGTTTTAGTTCTTGGCCTTGGCTTTGCTTATCATGTGGATCGATTAATTTATCAAATGAAACGAATATGGGGTGATGACTATCAAATCATGGTTATCGATCCTCTTCTTAAAACTGAAGAACTTTTAATGGAAAACAGAACCTTAGATTATGGCAAAAAGGTTATGATCCACTCTGGTTTAAAAGTTTCTGAGGTTTATGGAAATAGAGACATTGTAGACTTTATGTCACTCAAACCAACTGTTGTACCGCACACAGCCTCATTTAATCTTTTTCAAAACTATTTCAAATCCCTAATGTCCTTTAACGCCAAAAGTGACCTTGAATCAATTGCTTCACACGTGGAAGATCCCGAATTTAAGAAGTATCTATTGGGATTCGGAACTAAAAGTTATTTTGAAATGGTTAATACTATTAATAGCAAAAATGAAGATTGGAATAAGTGGGACTTTTTAATACTAAGTCTTAACTCTATTACAAGTCCTGAAAACACCGTAAGAAGAGAACAGCTATGAGTAACGTTTTATTTGTAAATCTAAAAAGAAATGGCGATATTTTTAATACCGCAGCATTGGCGCATTCTTACCTGAAAGAGAATCCACATGCTACGCCATACATCTTAACATATGATGAATTTAAAAAAGCGACAAAGCCTCTATCCGTATTCAAAGGCGTCTTTACTCTAGATAGAAAAAAACTTACCACTTTTAATAATCACAATCTATATTCAAATGGATTCGCTTTAGATCAACTACTTAGTGAGCTCAAGGGTATTGAATCAATTGTTTGGTCTGATATCGTTAACTACAGTAGCGACAGGGCATCTACTTTTCTTTGCAATTATCTTAAGAGCTCTACTGGAGCAAATATTAAAGGTGTCTCTTTTGGAGGTTTTAACAATCTAGACTATAAGTCTAATTGGGAAATCGTTTTCAATGAAGTTATGACCAATTCAAAATTGTCACCCGTGCATTTTTCAACTGCGTACCATGGGATGCTTGGCATTAAAGAGAACAACACTTCTTACTCAATTAAGAGGATCAAAAAGCATGATGAAACAGTCATGAATAATTTTGAGAATCTTAGAAAGACAAATCAGCCCAAAGACTCTAGTTGCTCTCTAATAGGTGTTCAACTGAGTACAAGCTTAGATTCTAAGAATTGGGATTCTAGCCATCTAGTAAAGTTAGTAGAAAGTATTCTTGATGATTCCACCCTATACCCACTCATCCTGATCGCTCCCTGTGAAAAAGAAAGGGCACTATCAAAAGAGCTGAACGAGCAATTTGATAACAAGCTAGTTATAGTTGAATCTGACTTTCTTGCACTTTCTTCAGTTTTAAGAGGGTTGGATGTTTTAGTGACACCAGATACTTCTGTTAAACATCTTGCGGACTTAAACGACGTTAAGATTGTAGAGTATACTCATAGTCTTTCAACTAGTCTAAAGCAGGGGAGTAGAGGCAAAAGTAATATTATAATTAATGTTCAAGAGAATGCTCTAGACTTAATATTTAATTCTATTAAATTTCTACTTGATCCTACTGATGCTGCAATTAAGAAAATCTGGGATCAAAATGTTTATTTCACATATAATGACAATTTAGGATGGAACCTTAGACCAATCAATGGAGCGTTTTCAAAAGACCTGCTAAGAAGACAACTTAAAAGAACTTATATAGCAAGTTGGTGCGATATAGTATTTGAATGGGATATAAAGAAATATTTTTCTGACTATAGCTACTCCGAAGTACAAAGCATTATCGATGAAGAGAAAAGCTTTATAGGTGAGGTAAGTAGAGATCTTCTAGGTACCTTACGGAGCCTTGTAAAGGCCTCAGAATCACCATCAGAAGCGAACAATTTTATTGTCGCTTTAGATAAGCTTTTAAATCATTGCGAAAGTGAGTTGACTGGATCTATACCAGTTTCTGAATTTAAAGCACTGCTAGAAAATCTTGATAGAACATCTAATCAAGAGCAATTAAGATCGGCTGAAGAGCTTTTATATAAACTTAAAAAGAATTTGCAAGTTGCACTTACTTGTTTAAACACTGTTGAAAAAGATGCTCGTTCAATGCCGATTAATAAAAGAGGTAAAAGCGAAACTTTTAGTGAAGTAAGAGCTTAAATAAATTTATATTTTTTAAACTAGGATGGTTTATGGAAGATTTCAGGATGAAACTTCAAATAGAGACCAAAAAAATCTCTGAAAAAATAAAAAATGGTGATGCCCTCACTGAAGAAGATATGAAAATCCTTTTTCTAACTTCTTATTTAGCTGAGGATACCAATGAGTAACAAACCAGGATCTATTACACTTGTTCAACTTACGCGTTTCGGAGATATCCTCCAAACAATTTGGGCCGTAAAAGACATAAAAACCTCCAACCCTGACTTAGCAGTTAATTTAGTTGTCCGCAAAAGCTTTGGTAAGCCACTCGCCTTCTTGCTAGATAAGTATTTCAATAATATCTATTACCTCGATTCTAAAAGTTTTATTGGAGACGATCTTACGAGTGGACTAGATTCGACTATAAAAGAAATCAACTCTTGGGAAACTAATGTTCTCGTCAATTTATCGTTCTCAAAGTCTTCCTCATATTTCTCCAGTTTGATCAATGCAAACTTCAGGTTAGGAATGTCAGCTAGTCAGTTTGCAAGTGACAACGTAAACGGATCGTGGTCTGAATATTTATACAGCACAGTAATGAGAGGACCCCTAAATTCTTTTTCTCTAGTAGATATATTCAAGTTTATCTTGGGAGCAAAAAATAGACCTTCGATGCCTGAAAAAAATCATACCGGCAATACTCTTGTAATTCATCCCTTTACCTCATCTGAAAAAAAGATGTGGTCTCCAAACAAATGGGGTGAAATTATCTTCAAAGTCTTGAAAAATAATCCTGAAATTAATTTATCCATCGTGGGATCTAAAGAAGATTCCACCAGGGCCCAGGAGATCATCAAAAACCCTTTGTTATCTGATTACAATGAGAGAATTGACATAAATTGTGGAAACCTAGAAATAGAAGAGCTATATGAATTACTTCAAAACTCATTCTTATTCTGTGGGCATGATTCAATGGTGGGGCATCTTGCTTCTCTTGCTGGATTGCAGACATTAACACTATCACTTGGAACAGTTAGGGCAATAGAGTCAACACCCTACGGAATAAACAACTATGTTTTAGCACCAAGAACGCCATGCTTCCCATGTTTTCCCAGTGACCATTGTGCTGACTTTAAATGCCATAAGGACCTTAGCTATCAAGCCGTTACTGAATGCTTACAACAACTCATAGACACTAACGAGATCAGTGCCTCCGAGCTTCAAAAGAATGTTTCACCTCTACACTTAAGTACTGCAGATGTTCTTCAGTCAAACTTTTCAAAAGAAGGTCTTTTTTACTTAGAAAACATCTCCTCGAATGAACTTTCCATGAATGAGTTATACCGAAAGTTTTATCGTATCGTTTGGCTTTACATGTTGGAAGAAACTGAAGAAAACAGCAGTTACCCAAAACTTAACAAGGCAAGCTATGCTGGATTAGAAGGTTTTATACCTAATTTAAAACAGCTATTTGAATTAGCTGAATTTGGTAAAAAATATTCTCGATTCATTTTAGAGGAAATATCAAAAGATCAACCTGACGTTGAGTATATAAAAAATTGTGGACAGAAAATAGAAGAGATTGATGAGATGCAAGTATTACTAGGAAAAGCATCACCTGCGTTGAATCCTATTATTGATTTTTTTAATCTTAAGAAATCTAAAATGGCTGGCAATAACCTGGTCGAGCTTTGTACTTCGTCACACGAAATTTACCAAAGTATTGGAAGTTTCTGCAATATAATGTACGAGCTTATTGAAAAAACAATGAACGAATATAGTATTAAAAATAAAAAAAATTCCATGAAGGAAGCAAAGGAGTAGGACAATGGCCCTAATTACCGTTAATCAGGAAGAAGTAAATTTAAAAACCCAGTCCAATCAAACTGTTAATGAGTTAATAGATAAACTACTGAATGGAGTAATAAAGGATTCAGAAGTGATTACTTCGATTCAAATAAATGGCAAGCAACTTAATGAAGTTGAAGAAGGGGAGTGCTTACCTTCACAAATATCAGAGTTTTCTGAAATAGACTTCACAGTAAAATCAAGTATCGAATTAGCTTTTGAAGCTTTAGAAAGCTGCAGCTCATATATAGATGTTGTAATTAGTAAGATTCAAGAATTGAACAAGCTTTATGCCTCTGGCGAGTTGCAAAGTGCGAACTCTCTTTTTGCAGAAGTTATCGAAATTATGGATTTATTTGTACAATTGATGTCAAAGATACACAGCACATTAAGAGCTAATCTAGGTGATAAGTTCGAAAAAACTCAGACTTTGCAGAACCTTGAAATACACTTATTATCTATACTGAAAGGTTTAGTCCCTGCAAAAGAGAAAAATGATATTATCATGCTCTGTGACCTACTCGAGTACGAACTTATCGATAATTTGACACAATGGAAGATAAAAGCAATCCCAGAATTAAAAAATCTCAAAAAGATTTCATAGAAGAAGACTCTTCGGATGGGCCTCTCTTCTCGGAGGCCCTTTCAATTTCAGACAAATCAAATTATTTAGAGCTGCAACTGAAAGAAGGAATGATTCACCTCACCCTTCCCAAAAAAACCTGCAACCAAAGGTCAATTCAGAAACTAAATCTTAATAATGAAAAAATTACTGGTACTCCAGAACTAGAAAAGAAATGCCAAAAAATTCAACAACAGTTTTGGAAGGGTTTTAATAAGTTCTCATCATCATCAAAGTTTCACGAAAAAAGCTTAAATGAAGAAATTACGAGGAAACAAACCGTTGACCTACTTCACTCTGAACTCTATTCCTGGCACACACTCCTTAGGCATTTAGTTTCACTACCCTCCCTAACAAATTTTAATGTTTGCCAAATTCTCGCCCACGAGAAAGGAACAACAAATGTTGTAAGTTATTCTTTTGGGTCTGATAATCAATTAAAAGAATCTAAAACCAGCATTGATTCATTTAATAAAGTTTTCACCCAGATTAAAAAGTCTAAAGGTAAACAATTTTCACAAACACAATTAACAATACCGGAGTTCAATTTTGCCGGAAGTTTTTTAGCAAATATTTTTCAATCAAAAACACATAATATGTTATTCCTTCTTTCAGAGAATAGTTTTTTTCCGATTCCGGAAGAAATCATATTAGAGATGGACCTTATTTACCCACAAATTGGTGTCGTCCTCGAAAATATTATCCACAAAGACCTTTCCGATAGTAAGATTTCAAATCTTTTTAGAGTTTTCGAACTTCTCCCAAATCCCATTTCTATACACAATCATTTGGGAGTTCCAATCTTTCAAAATGATGGTTATAAAAACAGTAACCTAAATGAAATAGAACCTAGTAACATATTCGAGGCTGATCTAAATAACGGATACAAACTTGTAATGATCAGAAACTCTGGTCTTAGTAAATCAGATATACAACATTTTCAGCGTGTAGGACTATTGGGTGAACTGTTAAATACTCTTCAGCATGAGCTCTCTAACCCGTTATTTGGTATACAGCTGGCAACAGACTTTTTAAATCTGCAACCCAACGATGACTCAGTGTCCGAATCATTAATGGAAATCTCTGAAAACTGTAAACGCTGCCAAGACATAATTAAAGACTTTAAGTTCATATATCAGGGTGGAGATAAGATTTTAGAAGTTAATTTGGAAAAACTTATTAAAGAAACTCTCACGTTAACAAAGTCTGCGAGTCGGGGTGTTCAAAAGAAACTTTTTAATAATTTAACCAATGATTTAATTACAACCAACCCTACTTGGCTCAGCCAAATTATATTTAATTTGATTATCAACTCTTCACAGGCGCTGCAGGCGCAGGGCTGTGACCAGGACGGAAGCGGCCTTATTGAGATTTCTTTAAAAAACATGGAAGATGGTAAGATGCTTATTACTGTAGACGACAATGGACCAGGTATACCGGAAGATTTAAGCGCAACTGTTTTTGACCCATTTTATACGACAAAAGAAAAGGGCACCGGCTTAGGACTAGCGATCTGTCAGAATCTTGTACAGAAACTAGGAGGCAAAATAAGCTATACTCAAAACGCTAGAGGCGGAGCATCATTTTCGCTTTTATTGCCAAGAAATGAGATACATAGTTAATGAAAAAAATACTTCTAATCGAAGATGAAATTCTTATCCAAAAAAGTCTAAAAAAACTCTTAGAGGCCAAGGGCGCTGTTGTCTCTGTAGAGTCTTCAGGTAAAGAGGCCATTGAAACAATATTTCAAAATGATTTTGATAAAATAATCTGTGATTTAATGCTCAAAGATATCACAGGATTTGATGTTATCGAAGAATCTAAGAAAAGATATACCATTGAAGAAATTGGGAAGTTATTTGTGATTATTACGGCGTATAGCTCACAACAAGTTCTCGACAAAGCAAATGGTTATGGTTGTACTGTGTTAAGTAAACCCTTTGAAGATATGAAAGAAGCACTACAAACTTTTATGGAGTAAATGTGGGTAAGAAGGCAAAACTTAAAAATGTTTGTATCGTTTTGAAGCCAAAGCTTAATAGCGAGTTTTCCAGTATTTTGCCAACACTAGTTTCTTGGTTAAGAAGAAGATCAGTAAAAGTTTACTTTCAAGAGGATCAGATAAAATTAATTGATAAAATTATAAGTTGTTCTTCATATGAAATTATTGGAAATGATTCGAACTTTAAGGACGTTGATCTAATCGTTACTCTTGGTGGAGATGGAACTCTTATAGGTCTTTCTAGGAAGGGCTCTCGCACAACCCCACCCATTTTCGGTGTAAATATGGGGCACCTGGGGTTTATAACTGAATTTTCCAAATCTGAACTTTATGATGAACTAGAAGTTGCCCTTACAGGGAAGTCGCCATTAGTTAAAGTTCATCTCTTCAAAGTGGAAGTTACTAACAAGAAAGGTAAGAAAGATAGATTTTACTTTATAAATGATATTGTTTTTAATCAGAGTAATATATCTAGATTAGTTACAGTTCGGGTTAAAGCAAATGAAGAGCCTGTTTACACTCTATCGGGCGATGGCCTAATAATTAGCTCTCCTATTGGTTCCACTGCTTACAGCTTGGCTGCAGGTGGTCCCATTATTCACTCAGATGTAAAGTCCCTTGTAATGACTCCCATCTGTCCCCATAGTCTAAATTATAGACCAATTGTATTACCTTCCTCAACCGACCTTGAAGTTCGACCCGGAGGAAAAAATGAACAAATTAATATTACGCTAGATGGACAGCAAGCAATATCACTTGAACCAACTGATATTGTTAATATAAAAATAAGTCCATCTCGATATGTTCAATTTATTAAAAATCCAAATAAGACATATTTTCATACCTTAAAAACGAAATTCACACATGGACGTAGGGAGTTATAAATGAACTCAGTACTTAAAATAGACAATTTACTTATTAATAATTTTGCCACGATCAAAAACCAATCAATCGACTTTAGCAATGGCTTTAATGTTATCGTAGGAGAAACTGGTAGTGGGAAGAGTCTCATCCTAGATGCACTACAACTAACATTTGGTGCAAGAGCGGAAAAAAAGCTTGTAAGAAAAGATTGTGAATTTTCTACAGTCGAAGTTTCTTTCTCAATAGAAAATAGTGGATATAAAAAGATAAAGAAGTTTTGTGATGAATTAGGCTTTCCCTTTGAAGACTCTATACATATTAAAAGAGTTATTTACAAAGAAGGTAACTCAAAAGCATTTTTAAATCATCAGTCATGCCCTTTAAATATTTTAACAAAGTTTACAAGAAAGTTTATCGACCTAGTAGGCCAGTTCGAAAATCAAAAATTGCTTTCTCCTGAGTATCAATTAAAACTTCTAGATTCATTTGCCAGAATAGATAGTAACTTTAAAAAGTTTTCAGAACTCTATACCTCTCTTAAGTCGCTTAACCAAGAGTTAGACGATCTTGAGGGGCGGATAGAAAACCGAGAGAGGGAGATAGATTATTTAGAGTTTCAACTAAGCGAATTCGAAAGCTTAAATCCCTCACTAGAAGAAGAAGAGAAATTAATTCAAGAAAAAAATTCAATACTGAATATAGAAAAGATTGATTCTCTAGCGGAAGAATTTAAGTATTTAACATTTGAAGAAAATGACGGAGGGTTTCTCTCCAGGTTTAAAAGTGTTTCCTCAAAAATATTAAATATGTCTTTTGAGGATAGTGATTTAATACAGAACAAAGTAGAATCTATCGAAAATACTCTCTTTGAAATTGATGAATTGCTCAGGGGAAAATCTGGTGCAGTTCAAGACTCTGATGAAAAAATAGAAGAGGTTTTAGATTTATTAGATCGATATCAAAAACTAAAAAGAAAGTTTAATTTATCTACTGAAGAACTGAGTGATAAGCGTGACATTCTCCAAAATGACCTTGAAAAGCTCAAAAGTATCGAGAATTGTATTGAAAGCTTAAAGACGAAAATTACTGAAGTTAAAGAACAGTGTTTAAACCTAGCTTTAGAATTACATAGAAATAGAACAGCTGCAGCATCTAACCTATCAAAAGAACTAACTAGAGTTATCCAAAAACTCAACATGGAAGGTGCTAGCATTAAGTTCAACTGTGAAGAAACTAGTGATTTGTCCTCTAATGGTCTCACGAAGCTAGAGTTACTAGCAGAAACTAACCCTGGAGAAGGATTCCACAACCTAAGCAAGATTGCTTCAGGAGGAGAACTTTCTAGAATTTTACTTTCCCTAAGACATCTAATGACCACCCAAGACTCCATCTCTGTATTTTTATTCGATGAAATTGATACTGGTATTGGTGGCAAAACAGCATTAAAAATTGGTGAAATGTTAAAAGAAATTAGTACTAGCTCTCAAGTCATAGCTATAACCCATCTTCCTCAGATAGCTAGCTTTTCTAACAATCTCGTTGCTGTAGAGAAGAAAACTATAGATTCCAGAACAGAGTCTAAAGTAAGTGTCTTAAGTGATAAGGCAATAAAAGGGTATATAAACCAAATGGCTAGTTTAAGTTAATAAACTGATGTTGATCATTTATAAATATAAATGTTCTCTCCGACAGGGCATATCCGTTATTTAAATATATATATCCATTAGGGGAACTATACATATCCTTTACGTGGGAATGTCCGGTCACAATCAAATCAAAATCTTCTTGCACCCTTAAAACTTCTGTGGATCTTCTGAACTTATCTTTAATTAATTCTATTTTCTCATTATATTTTTCGATGTTCTTTTTACGTGAACGTGAAGACGCCCAATCCCCAACAGATTTAGTAATAGAGAAGGGGACAATACTCTCGGCCAATACTTTGATCGGAAAGGATCTAATTAGTTTGCTATATATTTTATAACTAGGGTTTTCTATTTCTATATCGTCCCCATGTGAAAATAGAATTTTTTGATCTAGGTGCTCAATTTTTATAAAACCTGTGGAGAAAAAGAAGTTCTTATGCCCCAAGAATCTTTTAAGAAATTTACCAATATGAAAGTCATGATTACCCTCAAGATAGTGCACTTCTGCGCCTGAGTCCATAAGTTCAGTTAAGCGATCAAAAATTAATTTATATTCCAGGTAAAAACTTTCACTACCTCCAACGAGGAGATCAAATATATCACCAAGAAGAATGATTTTTTGAGAGGTAATTACTTTTTCATGATTTAAAAAGCTTAGAAAGAGATGGTATGCATCATCTCCACTTTTTTTAATATGAACATCAGAAATTATTGAGATCATATCTAATTTTAGGGGATTTAAAGGTTATTGTATATCTAAGCCTTAAGAGACCCCCTCAGAAGACTGAGGGGGTTGGGCTTAAAGGGAGAATACAAATCATTGCTCAATATTTTGTAGAATCCCTATTCGATATTAAATTAACTTTAAACTTGAGTTTCCAATATTATTTGCTTGTGCAAGTGTACTAATACCTGCCGCTTTAGTAATTTGCTTCGAAGCTAGTGTTGCCGCTTCTTGAGCTACATCAACATCCTGGATCACAGACCTAGCCTGTTCAGTGTTAACTGTTTGACCCTCTAAGTTTGTCATAGTTGCTTGCAACCTATTCTGAAGCGCTCCTAGGTTAGCTCTTTGGCCAGACACTTGGTTAATAGCTTCGTCTAATGAACCAATAGATTCTAGAGCATCACTTTTTTCAAGGACTCCGGAGCCACTAATTCCTATATTTGAAGACGTTGCAACTGTTGCATCTGAATCAAATTGTATCGTATTTTCTTCTCCAGCAAAGGTTCCTACATGAAAATCTAAGACCCCTGCACCTTCACCACTCAGAAGGTTCATGCCATTGAATTTTGTTGATGAGGCAATTCTATCAACCTCGGTTGTTAATTGTTGGTATTCAAGATCAAGAAATGCTCTTTCATCTTCTCCAATAGTATCTGATGCAGACTGAACACTAAGCTCTCTCAATCTAATTAGAATGTTAGAAACCTCGTTAAGCCCACCTTCTGCTGTTTGCACAACACTGATACCATCATTCGCATTTCGTGCAGCTTGCCTTAACCCACTCGCTTGAGCTTTTAAGTTCGTAGCGATGGCCAAACCAGCAGCATCATCTGCAGCACTGCTAATTCTTGACCCTGAGGAAAGTTTTGCTAATGATTTTGTTTCATCTCGAGATGCTTCTTTTAAATTCTTTTGCACCATCTCTGAAGCAATGTTTGTTGAAATTCTTAAGCCCATTTTAATTCTCCTGTAGTTTTAATGTTTTGACCGAGCAATTAGGTCAGTTAATAAACTCTTCGGAGGTAAAAATAAAAACTTTAGTCTTTTTATCAAGTATTATTGTTTTTTTTTAGTTTTATGCTTTAAAACTGAAAAAGGGAGCCATTTGGCTCCCTAATTCGAGTAATTAACATGTTGTATAGATTTTCTTAGATCAACTTAAGCGCACTATTCATTGAACTATTAGTCTGAGCAAGTACTGATGTATTAGCTTCAGAGAGTATTCTTTGCTTAGCGAGGCTTGCTGACTCTACGGCAATATCAGCATCTCTAATTCTTGAGTTAGCAGCTGACAGGTTTTCCGTTTGAACTTCTAAGTTGCTCATAGTTACTTGTAATCGGTTCTGGATTGCACCTAACTGGGCACGGTTTCCGTTTACAATATTAAGAGCGTTATCAATTCTTTCTAAATTTCCTCTTGCGTCGTCTTTAGTCGCAACATTAATTCCAGAAACACCCAAAGCGTCCAGACTTACATTTCCCTCTTCAGGTCTATACGTAATCCTATCTGCAACTTCGTCATTTCCGATACCAACTTGAAGATCAACCTGACCACCCTCACCAGATAGTAATTTTCTTCCATTAAATTCTGTTGATTTTGCGATTCTATCAATCTCTGTTGCCAGTTCTTGAGCTTCTAAATCGCTAAACTTTCTTTCGTCTGCCCCAACTGTATCTGAAGCCGACTGGATTGAAAGTTCTCTTAGTCTAATAAGTAGGTTTGAAACCTCGTTCATTCCACCTTCGGCAGTTTGAACTAATGATATACCGTCGTTAGCATTTCTCGTGGCCTGATTACCAGATCTAATCTGAGATCGTAATTTCTCAGAAATTGCTAAGCCGGCTGCATCGTCAGAAGCTGAATTAATTCTGCTGCCTGAAGATAATCTTTGTAATGTTTTAAATTCATCTCTTTTAATTTTTTGTAAACTGTTTGTAGCTTGAATTGAAGGTACATTCGTTCTAATTCGTAATCCCATGTTTAATCTCCTCGAAACATATACTTCCTCCTTAAAATGAAAAGTTTAGACAACCTTGTCAGAACCCATAATTAACAAGCACTCCCACAGTGCTGCTTACATAACCTGTATCGGGGTCGGGTATTAATACTTGAGTAAATTTTCAATAAATTCAGGTATTTATACCCGAGTTAATTTGTCGGGTACTATATAGATGTTTGAAATTATACGAGAGATTTAATTTTTTCGATTATATTTGTAGTAGAAAAACCGTCCTTAAAAGGTAGGCTTTTTACAATTCCACCGTTTTTTTGAACAAATTCATGGCCAATAATTTGCTCAACGGCCCAGTCTCCACCTTTAACAAGGTAACTAGGATCAACTTTTTTAATTAATTCAATTGGAGTTTCATCTGTAAAAAGCTCAACAAAATCTACGGCCTTCAGGTTCTCAAGAATAAACTTTCTCTCTTGCTCATCATTAATAGGTCTTTCTTCGCCTTTTAATCTCTTAACGCTTGAGTCAGAGTTTAATCCAATAAAAAGAAGATCCCCCAAAGCTTTTGCATCATTCAAATAAGCAATATGACCAGAGTGAAGTATATCGAAGCAACCATTTGTGAAAACAATCTTCTTATCTTTATTATTCCGTAAGAATAATTCTGCCTTTTTACTAAGGTGAAACATCTTCTACTACTTTGGTATCACTTAACTTACCTTGGAAATCAAAAACCAGGGGCATAAAGATAGTTATAAATGAAAGCAGAGTTACAACAGACCTAATAAGAGTTTGATCTATAGTAACCTTTGAAGAGGTCGTTGACTTAAGTCTCAACGAAAAGATCCTCTTTCCTGGACTGGCCACTAAATCAAAAATCGTAAAATAAAATAAAAATATAAACGAGAAAAAGATAGCTTGCTCAATCCAAGTAAACTCTAGAAACTGAACAATATTGCTTAATCCCGATAATTTTAAAAAAGCTGCATTTATCAATAACTGTGAACCTAATATTATAAACAGATCAAAAACAAAGCTCGTTCCTTGTAGTCCTAGTCTTGCTGGGATTTCCTTTGGTGCAGATTTTTTAGTCTGTATCCTCTCCTCAGTCTTAACCCTTACTTGATCTTGATTAGGAGAAGGTAAATCAATTGTGGGGATATCACGCATTTTCTCGATTCTTTGTTTTCTTTCGAGACGTTCTCTTGATTGAGGACGAGGAATGCTTTTAGATTTAGATTCTATTTTATTTTCTTGATGAAAACCAAGACCCTTAGTAACAGGCTTAAAGTCTAAGCTATCAATATCAAAATCCATCGCTGGATGATTGATTGCCTTAGGTCTTCTTTGTGGTGTGATTTCTTGCATATATCCCCCGAGACAATAGAATCTCACAATTGAATCAAGGCATCAAATTTTTGAAAGGACCCATCCGGACGCCACGCACAATGCCGTAGGGGCACGCAAAATTGAAGTACTTAATTGTACAATCTCTATCCCTTTGAATTTCGACTTTAACATCTCTAAATCTTTTTCGGAAAACCCCCCTTCTGGTCCAATCACAATCAGATATTCAGAGTCTTTTTCTAATTTCTCATTTACGTCGATAAAGGATGAGTTTAAATGAAACAAAAATGTCTTTTGATAATCAACGCCTATTTCAATATTTTTCTCAAGTTTCTTTATATTAGGTAAATATGGATTATTCGATTGAACCAACGAAGCTCTTAAGATTTTCAAACACCTTTGCTCATCAATTTTTTTATTCTGACAATATTCAGATTCAAATAGATAAATATTCCTAATACCGATTTCTCCGCAAAACCTAAGGCAATCGTTAAAAGCATCTCTCTTTGGGGGAGATATTAATAAATCAATTTTGAATCTTCTTTTTTCTGACTCAACTTTACCTGTACTAAGAAAGAGTTTTCTTTTTTCGACAGATTGAACAATTGTTATACGCCTATCACCTTTTCCATTTAAAAGTAGTACTTGATCATTAGGCTTAACTCTCAAAGAAGAATTAAGGTGGACAAAAGCTTCACCACTTATCTCAATAACTTCTCCTTCTATATCTTCTAAAAAACAGGCTATCATATTTTCTTAAATGTTAGCGCCATCCATTCACCTTCCGATTTCTCAGAAACTAATTTAAAGGCTGGTTCATACTTATTCATTATTGTATTTTTTTGCTCATTCAAAATCCCTGAAATAATTAAATACCTCCCTTGCTTAACAGATTCTGAAATTGTTTCATACTCTTCTAGAAGCACTGGTTCTAGAATGTTTGCAAAAACCAAGTCATATTCATTTTTTAAAGTGAAATCTTTCCTTACAAAGTAATTTGATTGATCATCTTTATTTGGGAAATTTAATTCAGAGTTATTCTTATTATTTTCAATTGCTCTTTCATCTATATCTACAAAGTCCACGGGACCTAAAAAGGTTTTCTGATAAGAGATTCCAAGGATTCCAGACCCTGATCCAAAATCTAAGCAGTTTAAAAGGTTTTCATTCCCACCTTTAAGTTCCAAAAGGGATAACATACATTGCCTAGTTGTCTCATGAGTTCCTGTTCCAAAACCCATTCCTGGATTGATGATTATTTTCTCTCGATCTCCACCAATCTCACTATCTTTATCCCAAACAGGTAATACTACAAAACTATCTAGCAAAATTGGTTCATAATGCTGCTTCCAAGACTCATTCCAGTCCTCTTCTTCATGTTCACTGAGTTCTGCTGAATAATGACTCTTAATCAAATACTCACGAAATGCTTGGGCATGTGGTTTAGATTCAGAGCTAGAAAAATAAAACTTAAGCTTCTTACTTGCTTTTGTTTCAAGTCTTTCCATAAGCTCTTCAGTTAGATCGCCACCACAAAAAGCATCTTCACCTAGGATTTCATCGACTTGCTCTTCATTTAGTGAAAACTCTTCGTAGCCATCACTTTTGAATTCCTCTTGAGAGACATTAATGATCTTTTGTATATCTAATGATTCATTTTGATCTAAGGTAACTATATAATATTTTTTACTAGTCATTTCCTTTACATACCAGCTTTAAGTCCCGTAATCCAAGGAAACCTCCGTTAGGGAATATTTTTACTCCTTTTACACAGTCTCTTTTTATCCAAGTTATATTTGGATGCCACATACCTAAGTAGGCGAAATCATTCTCTGCCATAATTTGGGCCTTCTTATAAAGAGTATTTCGTTCCTCTTCATCTAGTTTTGAGGCAGCAAAGTTTAAAATCTTATCGAACTCATTATTAATATAGTGGCCTCTATTTGCACCTTTGGGGGGCACGCTATCGCTATGCCAAATAAACTTCATCATGTCGGGCCCTGTAAATCCTATCCATTGACCCATTATCAAATCGAAATTACCCTTCTTAACATTCTTCATAAATGTTCCCCATTCCTGGACTGACACCTTAATGTCAAAACCAAATTCAGTTAAAGAGTCTTTGATAAGGTTCACAATTTCGATAGTTGCTTTATTATTGGAAACACGCCAATTAAGAGACACCTGCTTTTTTTCAAAAAACCATTTTCCCTTTATCTTTTCATAACCAGCTTCCTTCAATAGTGAGGTAGCCTCCGTTTCGTTAAATCTCATTTTTTGAGATTCTATGAAAAACTTTCCAAAGGAAGGTGAAAAAAGACCACTGGAAAGAACAGCTGTATTGTGAAGTTTATATTTTAACAACTCTCTCCTTGGAATAAGTTTGGAGATGGCCTTTCGAATATTATACTTAGATAGATGTTCGTTTTTATGATTAAAACTTATGTATTTATAATTAGTACCTGGAATCTCTAGGAATTCATAATCCTTAGTGTTTTCTTTTAGCCATTTATATTTCCTAGGAGAAATGCCTCCTAGTGACAAATGTAATTCCTTATTAACAATTTTAAGCGCAAGTGTTGTCTCATCTTTAACAACCTTAAAACTTAACAGTGGCTTTTTTTTATTAAACACAGGCTTCAAAACTACCTTCAAAGCGGTTTTTTCTTGAATGCGATAGTCTCCGCAGCCTATTACCCGCCCATCATTAGATTTTTTTAAAATCTTTAGCAGGGTCAGGTTATTTAAATTCTCTATACTAAATTTTTTAAACTTTATATTGAGTATAAAATCACTCAAAAGTTCAATTCTTTCAATATTCTGAAATGCTCTTGCATGATTAGATTTGTTATTTTCAGAAACAAAGTACTCATAAGAAAACTTAATATCTTGAGCGGTAACCTTACTCCCGTCCCAAAACTTCAAACTATCCTTAAGTTCGAATTGAACTTGATGTTCACCTGTCGATTTGATCTGCTCTACAAACACTTTGCACGCATCACAAATGGCTGTCATTTTCTCATCGAAATCTATTAATGAAAGATGGGTTATCCTATTTATATTCTGAGAATTAGCATCAGTAGCATAAAGAGGGTTAAGATTTAGAGGTACTGATGTAATACCAACTCGAACTTCGGCAGCTAATAGGCACCCGCAGGTAAGTAATAAAATAACCCCATAAAAAAAACGATAACTCATAGCAAAATCTACTCCATATACTATGAACATTATCTCTATCTTTCTATAATGTGAAAATGTTTAAGTTTTTCCCAATGGGTGGGGTTGGCTACATCGGCGGTAATATATCATACCTAGAGCTAGATGGAGCCTCTTACATTATAGATACAGGTATACTTTTTCCAAGGGAAGAGTCTCTAGGAATTAACTATCTTTATCCTAGTTTAGATATTCTCGATGAAAGGGAGTTTATCAAGCCAGATTTTCTACTTCTTACTCACGCACATGAAGATCATATAGGTGGAATAAAGCACCTCCTTAAGAAATTCCCCCAGATAAAAGTCATATGTAGTCCCTATACTCGATTGTTTATAGAAAAAAAATTTCCTGATTTTTCAAATGAACTTATAGATTTCAAAGATCACAACAAAGAAGGACTAAGTTTTTTCAATTTGCGCCACTCAATCCCTGGTGTTTATGGCTTTCACTACTATTCGAAAAAGAAGGATTATGGGGTTTTCTTTTGCACTGATTTTAGGTTTGACCCAGACGAAAAAGATTCTAACTATTTGAACTTTAATCTTCTGGAAAAATATTCAAAACTTGGAAAAAAGAAATTCTCCTTTGTCGACAGTACCAACATTTGCTCTAGGGGCAACAAAGGTCTTTATGAAAAAGATCTCTTTGAGAATTTAAAAAACGAATTTAAAAACGCCAAAAAGAATATATACCTAACCACCTTTCCTTCGAACACAATGAGACTATCAAGTATAATTAAGGCAGCAAACGAGCTAAATAAATCAATTAAGCTTTGTGGTTATTCCGTAGAGTTTGGTTATGAACTAGGAAGAAAAGCGGGACTTATAGATAAGATCAAGAACGAAGGTGAGGGGAAAAGTAGCTCTATAACAATACTCTCTGGCAGCCAAGGAGATTTAAGGGGTGCCTTTAGAAGAGTGTTCTCGGGTAACGATAAAAAAGTTAAACCAAAGCCTGGTGATTATTTAATGTATTCCAGCAAGATCATCCCTGGGAATGAAAAATCAGTAGGAGAAATGTTCAATAAAGCTTCATTACTTGGCTTAAAGATTAACAAAGGCCATGATCCAATAATCCATGCCTCTGGCCATGCATATCCATTTGAGATATCGTCCATAGTAAATACGTTAAACCCAACAGACATTATTCCTATTCATCTTGAGAGTTGTTTTTTTCAAGATTTTTTGTCTTTGGCCGAAAATCAGAAATTCCCTGGTGAAGTCCACTGCTTAGATAACTTCAAAGGTATAATTTATACATCATCTGAAAAAATTAAGTACATCGAACACGATACGCCAGATTTGAGACTCTTTGTTCATGGAAATGAGGAAGTTTCAAAAGGTGTTATTAACGACAGAAGAAGACTTGGAAACTCTGGTGTTCTATTCGTCTCCTTAAAAAGAGAGGACCTAAGTTCCTTAAAGATAAAATGCTATGGCCTACCTGACTTCGATCAAACCAAATTTGAGAAGGAGTTGTTAAAGCTGTTAAAAGCTGAGTGGAATAATCCAGAGTGCGAAGAGGCCTTAAGAGTGGGTCTTCGACACTACCTAAGTAAAACTATCGGTTATAAGCCCCTTGCATTCATCCACTTGCTTTAAAAAATTAAAAATTAATCCGAAAAGAATTTATGCACAATACTGAACAGATATATTTTTTAGCACTACTAGGCATCGCATTCTTACTCATTGGTATACTCAGTGGCATTGTGGTTTATTTATTACTTAAATCCAGAGATAAAACAAGCTCTAGTGATAAAGAGAGTATTAGCGAAGAAAATCTATCAAAGCTAGAGTTTGAAGGCCTTCAAAACTGCCATTTTCATGAGAAAGAACCTGGAAAAGGTAGCTGCTGCATGTGTGAAAAGAGTTGCTGCGAGACCTGCCTCAAGGAATATGATGGACTTACATTTTGCCCCGAACACTTAAGAACATTTAGTGAAAATAAGTGGACAGATATCACGAACGTAAAAACAACTCCTAATAACCCTGAAGCTGCTATTTATATCTATGAATTTAAAAAAGAATTATGGAAAAGTGATAATATTCCAACTTACATTATGACTCACTATAAAATTAACATCGACGGTGATCATATTGAATCCTATGTAATGTTATATGTTAGGTCACAAGATGAAGAAATGTTGAGGGATAAAATTAATCAGATAAATTAAGGAGCGACCACCTACGGTCGCTCCTGTATTTTTTATACTCTTGGTGTTGGTTCTGGCTTTGGACGACTGTTACTCTCTTCGTCTCTTCTTAAGTAAGAAGGAGTATCTAGTTCTTCTTCATCAAAGTTAATAAAGCCAAGTTTCTCAGCAATAGATCTTGCTCTTCCACTTCCTTTATTAGCATCAAAAGATTCTCTACCATTATTTTGATTATTATTTTCATTTTTACTGGCTTCGTATCTAGTCGCTGCTTCTTTAATAGAACGAACTAATGTCGAATCTTCTTCTGTCGAAGTCGCTTCCATTTTAGTGGCTGAGACTTCTTCAGTTTCCATCGTCACTTGAGGCTCTACGGTCTCTTTTGTCTTCGTTTCAATAACTGGACCCGTTGATTGTTCCCTTTCAACCGGCATATCCATTGCTCTATGTTTTGTAAGAACTCTCTCTTGTCCGCCTAACCCAGTTGCGATAACGGTTACTTTAATATCATCTTCCATTGTGTCATCGATAACAGTTCCAAAGATAATTTCAGCGTCATCATCAGCCGCTTCCATGATTAGCGTTACTGCCTCATTTGTTTCATGCATGGTGAGAGAATCACTACCTGTAATATTGATAATAATACCCGTTGCACCATCAATCGAAATGTCTTCCAGAAGAGGAGAGCTAATAGCTTCTGTTGCTGCCTTGATTGCTCTATCAGGACCTGAACATAATCCAGTTCCCATAAGAGAAAGACCTTTATTACCCATCACGGTACTTACATCTGCAAAGTCAGCATTAATATGACCTGTATTATTAATAAGATCAGAAATACCTCTAACCGCATTTAATAAAACCTCATCAGCTTTTTTAAACGTATCCACAAGTGAAAGACTGTCACCGGCGATATAAAGTAACCTTTGATTTGGTATGGTAATCAATGAATCAACACTTTCCTCTAGAACTTGTATTCCAGACTCAGCTTGTCTAAATCTTTTCTTACCTTCGAACAAGAAAGGCTTAGTTACAACACCAACAGTAAGAGCGCCAAGCTCTTTAGCCAATTTTGCTATTACAGGTGCGGCACCTGTACCTGTTCCACCGCCCATTCCGGCAGTAATGAAAACCATATCGGCTCCTTCAAGAACCTCTGATAGTTTTTCATACTCATCTAACGCAGCCTTTCTGCCAACTTCTGGATTAGCACCTGCTCCCAAACCTTTGGTCACATCGGCTCCAAGTTGAACTTTTGTTGGCGCTAAACTTGCGTTTAATGATTGAGAGTCAGTATTAGCAACGATGTACTCCACCCCGCTTAACCCTGCTTTAATCATCGTATTTACAGCGTTACTTCCGCCGCCGCCGACACCAACGACTCTAATTTTAGCACCTTGCTGCATTTCTACTCCTTCATTACTAGTTATTTCAAACATAAGGACCCCTTATTAAAAAATTTCTTTAAATACTGTTTTTAACGAATCACTAAATTTACCTATTAAATCGACACTCTCTTGCTGAATGGGAGTATCAACACCTTCATTACTTCTACTTGCTTCGATTAATAATCCAAGCACTGTAGAAAACTTAGGATTTTGCATTATATTTGTCATTCCACCAAAGGGCTTAGGATAACCAATCTTAGTTGGATGCTCTAGAGTGTATTCACCTAACTCTGGTAGACCTTTTATAAGTGCCCCACCGCCAGTTAATACAACACCGCCTGTAATCTCATTCTTAAGATCCTTATCGGCGATAATATTTTTAATAAAATTAAACAGCTCTTCTCCACGTGCCCCCAAAACATCGGCTACGTGACCTAAGGGAACCTCTCTACTTGGTGTTCCTGATATTCCATTAACTGTAATATGTGCTGATTGATTTAATTGTTCTGCTAAAACACAACCGTGATTTATCTTAATTCTTTCAGCTTCAACATGAGGAACCTTTAAGGCCACCGCCAAATCATTTGTAAAATGATTCCCACCAACAGGAATGATTTGGGAATGTATCAGACTTCCATTTTTCCAGATTGCAATATCGGTAGTACCACCACCTATATCAACTAGGACAACACCCAAGTCTTTTTCTTCAGAGCTTAATACAGACTCAGAAGATGCTATCGGCTGAAGGATTACATTTTCTGCAATCACTCCTGTCTGCTCTACGCATTTTACTAAGTTTTGAATTAAAGAAACTGTGCCGGTAACAATATGAACATGAGCCTCAAGTCTTACTCCGCACATCCCAAGAGGATTTTTAATCCCACCCGTATTATCCACTCTAAACTCTTGCGGAATAACATGAAGAATTTCACGATCTGATGGGATAACAACTGCCTTCGCCGCTTCTAAAACTCTATCAATATCTTCTTCTGTTATTTCTTGCCCTTTGATTGCAACGACACCAGAGCTATTAAAACTATAAACATGGCTTCCGGCGATTCCGATCGCTGCTGAAGTTATATCTACCCCTGCCATTAATCTTGCTTCTTCAAGTGAGCACTGAATTGATTTTACAGTTTTATCAATATTAACCACTGAACCTTTCTTAAGGCCGTGAGAGGGGTGTGTTCCGATACCAATAATTTCTAGTTCACCACTTGCTGTTTTAGATCCAACAATTGTACAAACTTTTGTGGTACCAACATCTAGACCAACTATGATACTTTTTTCGTTCATGAGAATCCTTTCTCAGTTCAAACAGAATCCATTCTGTATATACAGTACCCTATTAAAATTATAAGGCACCACAAAAATTTTAGAATTTGTCGCTAAACTTGACAACCACTTTTTTAGAATTGGTTAGATTGATTATTGCGGGAATCTTGCGTTTTTTATCCAGGTATTTAACTACTCTTTCCATTTTTCTGATCTTTTCACTCCAGTTTTCTGGACCAAGAAAGACGCTTGAAGGTGTACCTCTTAAAGAGAGAATTATAGTTAAATCCCTCTTTTCCCCCAGTATAACTTCACTAATCGACCTCGAAACAATTGGGTCCATATTCTTAATTAAATTAGTCAACTTTTTCTGAACACCTTTATCCATTTTCTGAACGGGGAGGGCGAGGAAGGGTAATGCTTTTTTTAACTTTTTCTCACTTCTGAGTAAAACCTCATAAGTTGGATCAATAAGCTCTCCATTATCAACCAATATAGCTTCATATGACTCTAGGCCATTCTCTTTATATAACTGGACTTTCATTAATGGTTTTGGACAATCAAAGCTCATAAACAAGGAATTCTTCAAAGGATTATAATTAATTTTATAACTAGAAATATAATGTTTCTTATCCAATTTTTCTTTCGAGATTTTTTCTTTTAGTTTTTTAAGAGATTTAACATCATCAAAAATCTTCATCAACTGAAGAGCAAAGCTACCTGCTGTTCTCGACGGACACATACCAAAACTCGTCCTATACTTATATTTCCCTTTTCTTTCTGTGCTCAAGCTGTCGTTCAATGCTGCCTTAGATAGGAGCGGTGTTAATATCAATATAATGAGTACGAACTTTGCCATTATTTAAGTTTTACCTCTGTTTCAAATTCAACTCCGTACTGGAGTTTTAATTCTTTTTGTACAATAGAAATAGTTTCACATATATCTTCAAAATTAGCACCACCTGTATTCACCATAAAATTAGCGTGCTTTGGGCTTATTTGAATTTTTTTATTAATAAAACCCTTCATCTCTATTATATCGATAAACATTCCCGCAGGGCAAACCTTGTTAGTTTTTTTATCATTCTTGAAAATACAGCCACAAGTTGATTCCTTTAAGGGCTGTGTTCTATTTCTTAAAGCTAAATAATCTTTAATTTGAGTTGTAATTTCAGGGGATTGACCATGGTGTATTAGCTTAGCTCCTGTTATTACGTCGCCTTTTTCTAGAAAGTGATTTTTTCTGTAACTAAAAGATGATTCTTTAACTATTACCTTTCTTTCAATTCCCAACTTATTAACCACAAATACTTCTTTAACAATATTACAAATTTCACCTAAATTTGTACCAGCATTCATAAAAAGCGCCCCACCTAGAGAGGCAGGAATCCCAGTAAACACCTCCCATCCTTTCAAGCCATTTTTTACAGCATGAGAAGATAGTACTGATAATGAAACTGAAGCTGGTAAAATATATTCTTCATGCACTTCATCTAAGTAAGATTTTTCAAATGGAAAACTCAGCATCAAATAGGGCAGGTCCGATGTTTTCGGAAGAAGCTGATTTGCGCCCCAACCAATTACTCTAAACTCAATATTGGTTTTTGTAAGTACAGGTAACAGTTTTTTTAAGGCCAGCAAGCTCTTAACAGTGATTAAATCCCCAACGGCCACTAATCTCATAGTTGAGTATTTTGTAAGATCCTTAGATTCTTCTAACTCTACTTCTTTTATCTCAGAAACTAATTTAGAAAGACTACTAATTCCCATCGGCCCACTCACGAGCTTTTCTACCTATAGCTCCAGCTCCTAAACATAAAAAAGCTATCTCTTTATCTAAAAAAGGTTTTATCAATTCACCGATGTCATCAATTGAACCAACTTGCTCGCACAGACCTGGATGTAAATGGTTTATATCTTTTACCAATCTCTCCGTTGTTATTCCCTCAATCGGTTTTTCACTCGCAGGGTATATTGGCGCAATAAAAACTCTATCGGCATTATTAAAGCTATGAAGAAACTCATCCCAACAATCTCTAGTTCTAGAAAATCTATGGGGCTCAAAAAAGACTACAACTTCTTTTTCTTTCCTTGTATCTTTCATAGTTTTAATTGTTGTTTTAATTTCTGTTGGATGATGACCATAATCATCTATTAACTCAAAACCATCCTTCTTATAAAGGTTTTGCAATCTTCTTCCAACGCCTTTAAATTTTTGAATAGAGGATAGGATCAAATCTTCCTTTACACCCATAGAGTAGGCCATAGAGATTGCGCCAAGGGCATTTAGAACATTATGACGCCCAGGAAGTTGTATTTTAATTTTTCCTAAATCTCGCCCGTCAACGACCAAGCTAAACTCTGCTAAATCAGGACTCATTTTAATATCTTTGGCTCCAATATTGGCTTCAACCCCTTCATCTAAAATACCATAAGTGATATGAGGTTTTTTCATTTTAGGGATAAGAGAATTTATTATATCGTCATGTGCATTAAGGGCACAGCATCCATAAAATGGAACCTTATTGGTAAAGTCTTCAAAAGCTTTTATTAAGTTTTCTTTTGTTTTGTAATGATCAAGATGATCAAAATCAATGTTTGTTATTACCGACATAATAGGGTTTAAGAGGAGGAAAGATCCGTCAGACTCATCAGCTTCAGCAACTAAAAATTCCCCTGTACCGACTTTTGCATGTCCTTCTAAGTTTTCAACAATTCCACCTATGATATACGTTGGCTCAAACCGACTTTCTTCTAAGATTGTTGCCAAAATTGAAGTTGTCGTGGTTTTTCCATGAGTGCCTGCCACAGCGACTCCTTTCTTTAGTCGCATTAACTCTGCAAGCATTTCTGCACGTCTCATTATTGGAATATTTTCCTCATTAGCTCTTTTGATTTCTGGGTTCGTCTCATCTATAGCAGAACTGTATACAACAACAGTAACATCTTTAAGATTTTCCCAAGCATGACCTTTGTAAACTTCAGCACCAAGCTTTTGAAGCTTCTCTGTATTTGCTGATGACGCCATATCGGAGCCTGAAACCTTATAACCTAAACTAAGTAGGATTTCTGCAATCCCACTCATACCAATTCCACCAATTCCTATAAAGTGAACCTTTACAGACTTATTTAGATTAAACAATTTATTCTCCTTACCTTGGTAACCTGCTCGCAGGGAACCTTTTTTCTGATAACGACGGACTTGTTGAAGAGATCGGGGAAGGTGTTTCAGAAAAAACATCTTCCCTGGAAAAAGGATTATCTTGAACAAAGAGGGTTTTTCTATATGAATTAATCGCACTTAAAACTAGCCCGATTCCAAAAGCATTAGCAAGCAGACTTGAGCCACCAGAACTAATAAAAGGAAGGTTTAGTCCTTTGGTCGGAAGCAAACCTAATACTACCCCCATATTCAAAGTTGCCTGTAATGAAATTAAAAAGACTACACACGATACAATAATTGCATGACTTCTATTTTTAATTAGTAATGCTAACTTTTGTCCATATAAATTAAAAAGAAAGAACAAGACTACTATAGTGAACACGCCAATAAACCCAAGCTCTTCTCCGATTACACTAAAAATAAAATCGTTATGAGCTTCTGGTAAATAAAACAGTTTTTCATTACTATTTCCAAGACCTGTTCCCAGTATGGAGCCATTCGCAAAGCCTAAGTAAGATTGGATTATTTGAAATCCAGATGTTTGAGGGTTCTTCCATGGGTCTAAAAAAGAAAAAAGCCTTTTAACTCTATAGGGTTGAGATATAAGGATTGGAATTAACGCTGTAATAGCTACTCCAAAACCCCAGTAAAAGATTTTTCTAGGAAACGAACTTAAAAAACAAGCATAAAGAACTATAATTAAACATATCGTAAATGATCCAAAGTCCGGCTGCATAAGCAAGAGGAGTAATGGAAGAAGCATTCCCACACTTCTGTTAATCTTTGTATTTTTATCTAGAGAATTAAAGTTTTCAAAAAAGTTAACAGCGCTTAGGAGGACTGTATATTTCACTAGCTCACCTGGCTGGAAACCAAAGAGCCCTAAATCTAACCACCTCTTCGCTCCCTTTACAACTTTTCCAAATCCAGGAAGAAAGGTGGCAAGCAACATTGCTGTCAAAACCCAATTTACAATATGTCCGTATTTCATCCAAAACGAAACTTTAGTTTTTGAAATGACAAAAGCTATAACTGTTCCTATAGAAAGAAAAATCACTTGTTTGAAAAAAAAGTAATTACTATTTCCATATTGCTCTTGAGCAAAAATATAACTTGATGAGTAGACCATGATCACGCCAATCGTAGATAGGATTAACGTGAAAATAACGACTAATTTTGTGGTACTCTGTAGATCTTCTAACTTATCTTCCATAAGGTTATTTTAACAAACCCTATAAAATCTGCTAGTTGTATTTTCAATTACAATTGGTAGACCAATTTCTTAAAGTAATTACCACGTTCTTCAAAATCCCTAAAAAAGTCTGAACTTCCATTACCCGGGGAAAGTAGTATGGTATCGCCCGTTCTACTTTTTTGGTAAGCAAATAAAACTGATTCTTCGAAACTTCCAACAATATAAGTTTGTGAATGCTCTCCAAGGGCTCTATTTAGCCTTTCCTTACACTCGCCGACTAAAACAAGGACTCTAGCGTGCTTGATAATTTCACCTGCATAAGGCTCAAACTCTATTTCTTCATTATCTTTACCGCCTGCGATCAGGATCACAGGGTTTTTGTAGGAAGCGATACTTTTGAGCATATCTTCCATTTTTTCGGCTTTTGAATCGTTATAGAAGGAAACTCCATTTTTCTCCATCAAGAATTCGATTCTATGTGGGATTCCAGGGAATTTTTCAATACAGTTTTGGATAGCTTTATCAGAAGCATCTAGGGCCTTACAGGCCGTTATTGCGGCAAGAAGATTTTCTCGATTATCCTGTCCAACAATTCGCATCTTATTAACTTTAAATTCTGAATGATAATTAATATTGCTATGAATTCTTCTTTCGTGAAAATGTGTCCCCTGAATTTCATTCATCACACCCATTTTCAAAAAGCTTCTTCTAGAATACCAGTAAGTTTGGCAATTCGCGTTTCTGAAAAAGGTATTATTAGCAAGGGTATCAAAGTTTACTACCAAAGTGTCATCTGGCGATAATGACTTAATGATTGAAAGCTTCGTTTCAATATATTCACCAACAGACCTAAAATGAGACTCTGGGTATTTTTCACTAATATTTGTAAAGACAACAAGCTTCGGATGAAAGTTTTGCAAGCTTTTCATTTGAATTGCTGAGACTTCAACAATTACATAATCAATTTCTTCTTTATTCGGAAGCATACAGTATTCAATAAATGGACTCTCACTCGTTCCACCTACGAAAACATTCTTACCATCAAGCTTCATCGTAAAGCCGATCATATGAGCAACAGTTGTTCTTCCCTGGCTACCGCAAACTGCAATTATTGGTTTTCTACAAAGTTTATTGGCCAAACCAAATTCACTATAAACTTCTTTTCCGTTCTGTCTTGCTAACTCTAACTGTGGAAGCATAGGATCCACCGAAGAAGTATAAACAACAACATCAGCATCTATAAAGTCTTCATCTCTATGCTCACCAAAAGTCATTTCAGGAGCTGGAGATATTTTCTTTAGTTTTTTAACAGCTTTATTTAAGTCAAAGATGGGCTTTATATCAGTAACTCTAATCAAGCATTCTAATCTATTGAAGAAGTTGATAAGGGTAAAACCTGTTCTGCCTATACCAACAATAAGAACTTTCTTATTTTTAAAACGTTCCATTCAAATTACCTCATCTTAAGGGTCGCAATCGCAACCAACGCCAGAAAAATACTAATGATCCAAAATCGGACAATAACTTTTGGCTCTGGCCAGCCTAACAACTCAAAATGGTGATGAATGGGTGCCATCTTAAAAATTCTTTTACCTCTTAATTTAAAAGACGCCACTTGAAGTATTACCGATAAGGCTTCAACAACAAAAACACCGCCAATTAAGACAAATAAAATTTCATTCTTCGTAATGACTGCAATTGTTCCCAATGTGCCGCCAAGAGACAAAGACCCTACATCACCCATAAATATTTGAGCTGGATAAGAGTTGTACCATAAAAAGCCTACGCCAGCACCTATAATGGCCGTAGCTAAAACGCTCAACTCGCCCACACCATCGATGTATGGAATAAATAAATAGCTACTAATTTCGCGATGCCCCGACACATAAGCGAGCAATGCCAAAGTCACTGAACTTGTAATAATTGGACCAATGGCGAGGCCATCCAACCCATCAGTTAGATTAACCGCATTACTAGAGCCAACAATGACTAAAGTAGAAAACAGGACGTAACCAACTCCGCCCATATCAAACAGAGGTCCCTTCACAAATGGAACATAGAATTGAGTATCAATAACACCTTGATAATAGAGATACCATGAGGCAGCCAGGGCAGTTAATATCTGCCAAACAAGCTTTCCTTTAGCAGAAACACCATCCGTATTCCCCCTAAGGACTATTAGGTAATCATCCAAAAAACCCAATACAAAATAAGAACTCAATACAAACATCGTGACCAAGAAAGGCGCCGACATGAAGTTCCCGCAAAAGATTAATGCGAACAAAATGCTGCCTAGAATAAAAACTCCACCCATTGTTGGAGTTCCAGCTTTCTTTAAATGACTCTCTGGGCCGCTCTCCCTAATCACCTGTCCGAATTGCTTTAATTTCATAAAGTTTATAAAAGCCTTCCCCCAGATAATTGAAATCGCTGCCGCAATTAAAAATGCAACAATTGCGCGAAACGTTATATATCTAAAAATATTAAATGCGGAAACGGACTGACTTAAAGGATAAAGAAAGTGATAGAGCATAGGGACCCATAAATTTTAAATACTTAGGTATTAATTAAGTGCCACGAGAGTCTCCAATTGTAAAGTTCTACTCCCCTTTAGAAAAAAGTTAGAGTATCTCTCGTAACAATCGGCCCAATCGTGCTTTAGTTCATCCACATTAGCGTAACACTTTCCTGCTTCAGAGTATCCCTTATTATAGAATTTGCTAAACCTTCCTACGAAAATAACTTCACTAATATTTAGTGATTTTAAATATCTTCCAATTTCCTCATGATACTCTGGGCTCCTATTTCCAAGCTCATTCATATCGCCAAGAACAAAAAGGCTCTTGGATAAATCTTTCGATCTATCTTTTAAAAAAGTCGTAAATGTTTCTAGAGAAGCAATCATAGAGGAAGGATTTGCATTGTAAGCATCTAGGAAAATAGACTTACCATCTCTATCAATCAGCTCTGATCTGTTGTTACTGGGTAGTGAAATATTTAAACAACAACTTTCTATTTCTTTAATTTTTTCAGGGAACATCTGCACCATTAAGCTTGCAGATAATGCCAAATTTTTAAAGTTATGAACTCCAAAAAGAGATGGTGCCTCCAAAGTTAAATCGACCTTCCCCTTGAGCTCCATCTTAGTTCCCGTTAGCACAGCTTTTGTATTTCCATCCCTTAAACCAACCGAGACTGTTAAATCATCAAGAATTAATTTTTTTAAATGTCTATTATCTCCGTCGATAGAGAAGAATCCTTTTTTATTATTTACATAATCATATAAAGATCTTTTTTCTTTAAATACATTTTCTTCTGTTTCAAAGAACTCTAAATGTGACTGACCAACGGTTGTAATAATACCAGCATCCGGATCTCCAAGATTACATAAAAATGGAATCTCTCCAGGATGATTAGTTCCCATTTCTAAAATGCAAATACGATGTTTATTTTTGAGCCTTAGCATCGTCATAGGTACACCAAGATGATTATTCAGATTGCCGGAAGTATATAATACTTCTCCTGGGAACAAAGATTCACAAATATATGCGAGTAACTCTTTAGTTGTAGTTTTGCCATTGCTTCCAGTTATGCCGATTGTTTTGCTATTATTAGATCTCGAACGCCAATTATTTTGATGAAACTTGGCTAAGTCTTGTAAATATTTTTCGGTATTATCAACACCAATAAGAAAAACTTCCGGAAACTTTGTGAATAAATCTGAAGCATTAAAGTTTTCATCGATTCTATATATGCAACCTGATGCCCCCTTAGTAATAGCGGATTCAATGAACTTATTTCCATCAAAATTCTCCCCTGATAAGGCTAAAAATAAATCTCCTTCTTGTATTGTTCTAGTATCTGTTGAGACGCGCTCTACCTGACGAATTTTTCCAAAGAATTGATCTTTATTTTTATTTACGAAGTCATCTATCTTTATCATTTTATTCTCGAATTGATTCCACTACCGAGAAGTCACTAAAAAAATGCTTCTCACCTTTAATCTCTTGGTACTCTTCATGACCTTTACCAGCTATCAATAGAACATCACCTTCCTTTAGGTTCTTAACACCTGCCTTTATGGCCTTTTCCCTATCGGCTTCTACCAGCAAGGGTTCCTTTTTTAAACCTACCAAAATATCTTTTATAATTTCGTCAGGCTCTTCTGATCTTGGATTGTCACTTGTGACAATGACTCCATGACTAGACTTTTCAGCTGCCTCGGCCATAAGCGGCCTCTTTGTTTTATCTCTATCACCGCCGCACCCAAACAATGTAATTACTTTAGACTTTGGAAAGGCCTTAACTGTTGCTTCTACTAGGTTCTCTATTGCATCAGGCGTATGAGCGTAATCGACGATAGCGAACGCATTATTAACCGGTAGAACTGAAAATCTTCCTTTCGGTGTCGCAATATTATTTAAATCAACTTTTTTAATATCTATAAGACTAGCCACAACTCCTATAGAGAGCGCCAAATTGTCCTTATTATAATGTACTTTAAAAAATGGTGGTAAGTTAACAATCCCCAACTCTTCAAGGTTTTTAACTTTTGTAACTTTTGAATCCAGAGTCTCATTACTCATATATTTTTTTAAATCTTCAAAAAGTTTCACTTCTGATGGCGGAACCATTAATTAGGTTTCCGAGTCTTCGAACAATTCAACGATTCTGGCTTTTGCTGAAAAATATTCTTCCATCGTTCCATGGTAATCAAGATGGTCCTGACTAAACGAAGTCCAACCTGCCCCTGTCAGCTTTATACTGCCAAGTCGATTCTGATCAATTGCATGACTACTTACCTCCATAAAGAGATATTTAATATCTGAGCTCAAAGCACTTAAAACTCTTCTCAAATCAATATAAGAAGGTGTCGTGCCTGTGATTCCTAGATCTTTAATTTTCCCATTCACAGTAACACCAACAGTACCCAAACTTCCTGCTGGAATATTTTGTTGAAGGAGTAATTGCTCGCACAAACAAACACAGGTTGATTTACCATTAGTCCCAGTAATACCAATTACTTTTGGAGTACTGGTACCTATTGGATAAAGATCATTTAAGATCTCTTCCAGTAAATCAGCCTCATTATTTAAATCAACAATAACGGTTGGATAACTTATATCAAACGCAGGTTTTTTATTTAGAAAAAGAATTTCAGGTTCAACGGAGCTTAGTCTTTCTTTAAATAAGGATTCTGAATTAGAATCAGAAATTCTATAAACAGCCGCTATCCCTGCACCTGAGTTTTGTAGGTTTGTTGTTAAATGTTGGAAACTAATATCATTATCGAAATTTAATAATTCAAACTTTAAATTTTTTAGATAGCTTAAAAGTTGATCTTTATTCATAAACTGGCGGGGAGTAATTTAAAGATATCTCTGTATCTTTAGTTAATACTGATCCTGGAGCGGGCGTTTGTGATTTTACCACTCCAATTCCTGCAGATTTTATCTTGGCTTTTATTTTCTTTCCTAGTTTCATACTAGATTTTTTATCAAGACCTATAAAATCTGGAACAACTTCTGCGCTTGTAAATCTTCTTGCTGCTGATTGTTTAAACCTAACCTTATCAATATCACTTCCAATTTTCGGTTTCTTAATCGCCATCTGGTCAAACTCTTTTGTTTTATAAAGCATATACTCAGCTACTTTCTTAAAGATAGGAGCCGCAATCTGGTTCCCATAATACTTTTTACTTCCAGGCTCATCTACATAGGCAAAGATAACAAATGGCTTTTTAATATTTACCGGGTATCCAATAAAACCCGGTATATAACCTTCATAGCCCCCATTCTTACCGGCCTTTTGAGCTGTACTCGTTTTTCCAGCTATTTTGAAATAAGGAATTTTGGCATTTCCACCAGTTCCATCTTCAACCGCTTTAACAAGGATACTTGTAAGCTGGTCAGCCGTTGATTTATCTATAATCCTAGTTCTTTTCCTTTCTTTGCTTTCATCTTTTATTATTGTTGGAGGAATATAGTAACCACCGTTAGCAATCGCTGCATAAGCGGCGAGCATTTGAACACCTGTTACGGCCACTCCTTGTCCGAAAGAAATATTACTAAGGGTTAGTGGAGACACATTTTCATTATCATTATAAATTCCTCTAGATTCACCCGAAACTTCAATACCAGTTTTTTTTCCAAAACCAAATTCTCTTAAGGTTTCATTTAACCTAGGGTAGGTAAGATCAAAGGCCATCTTTGTCGTTCCAATATTTGAACTATACATTATAATTTCTTCAACTGATAACCATTCATAATTTTTATGTGACTCGGCTTCAGTAATTACATGATCCTCTACTTTTAAATATCCACGCTCACAATAATAATTCGTATCAATCCTCGCAATTTTATTTTCTAAAGCTGAGGCAACGGTAAATACTTTAAAGGTACTCCCTGGCTCAAAGGGATCTGATACAAATGAAAGCTTCCTAAAGTCTCTTTCACTTTTTTTCAACACATTTGGGTCATAGGTAGGGTAATTTGCCATGGCTAAGATTTCACCAGTTGTTGCATCAATAACCCCGATACCACCCTTTTTTGCTTGGAATTTTTCTACAGAATCTTTAAGTGCTTTTTCAGCAATAGCCTGAAGTTCTTTATCAATAGTTAAATTTAGCTCAAGTGGTTTACCTTTTAAGCTCGAGCTCTGCATTTTAATGGCCCTACCTTTAGCGTCCTTAACATAGCGAATTGTTCTAGGCTCACCTTTGAGTTCCTTATCGAAGCTATACTCAATTCCTGCTAAACCAATATTATCAATACCTACAAATCCTAGAGCCTGTGAAAATAGCTCATGATTTGGATAGATTCTTTTTGGAACAGCTTCTATATAAATACCTGGAATTTCCTTGATTGTTTTTACTTGCTCTTTAGAAAGTGAAATTTTTCTTGCCAGCCATGTATAGCGCTCTCTTCCTTTAATCTTCTTTATAATTTTTCCGTAAGTTAGAGCTGGTACTGTTTTCGCCAGTTTCTTATAACTAGTTTTGTCAGCTTTTAAATTTTTTGGAATAGTGAAAATACTATAAGTTTGAATATTTAAAGCGAGTGGATTTTTATTTCTATCATAAATATTTCCTCGCTTGGGATATACCTTTCGTTCTCTAATAAACTGAGATTTACTTCTACTTATGAGTTCTTTTTTATCAACAACCTGTAACTTTAGCGCTTTTGCTAGGATTAACGTAAATGCTAATAGGAACATCCCTAAAGTAAAATAAATTCTATGCTTTAAATCTTTATTTTCCATAAAAACTAAGGAACCACTATTATTTGTTTTTGAGTTGGTTGCTTTAAATTATGATTTGTGGCCATTGACCTTAAGTTTTTTGTCGAAAGAAGCTTAGCCTTCTTAGCCTTAAGTTCTTTATTTTCTAAAAGACTTTTTTCAATTTTAGAGTTCACTTCATTAACTTTGTAATCTAGTTCAACACCTTTCATGCGAAATAAGACAAAGAGTATAGAAATTGTAATAAAGGTCAATGAGAGGGGAAAGCCGTGGCTACTAAAAAAAGTATCTTTAAGTTTATCACTTATTTTAATTTTTCTTTTTACTCGAGTAGACATAAGAGCCCTGCTATTTAATCTTTTGTATTACTCTTAGTTTAGCACTTCTCGCCCTCGGATTGTTTAAAATTTCGTCTTGGGTTGGTAAAACAGGTTTTTTAGTCAAAATTTTTAATGTCTCATCTTCTTTGGCAGCATTTTTAAACGACCATTTTACTATTCTATCTTCTAGCGAGTGAAAGCTAATGATTTGAATAATTCCACCAGGGTTTAGTAAAGAAAAAAGCTCAGGTATAAGATCTTCTATTACTGTAAGTTCTTGATTTACCTCAATTCGTAATGCTTGAAATGTTCTCGTAGCAGGATGAGGTTTCTTATGACGTTGTCCTGGTGGATATGAAAGGAAAACAACTTCCTCTAATTCCTTCGTGGTTCTAAATGGATTTTCTTTTCTTTTTTCTACTATATTTCGGGCAATTCTTCTGCTTAATCTTTCCTCTCCATACTTATAAATCACATTCGCTAAATCTTCTTCATCATATGTATTAACAATATCAGCGGCCGTAATAGCTTCTTCATCACCATAATTCATTCGCATATCAAGAGGGCCATCTTCTCGATAGGAAAAACCTCTTTCGGCTTTATCAAACTGATGGCTTGAAACTCCTAGATCTATGGTTACAAAATCAATTCCACCAACGTCGTGGGACTCTTTGTATTTTTTAAACTCATCTGGGAAGTTGATAAAATTAGAATATATCAACTCTATATTTTCTGAAAAAGGTGAAGCCTCAATCTTTTTCTTTCCTGTAGCAATTGCATCTGGGTCCTGATCAAACCCTATAATTTTCGTATTCTCTCTTTCTTCTAATATTGAGAAAACGTGACCACCGCCGCCAAAAGTCAGATCTGCACCAAGAATATTTTCCTTAGTTGTTAACAATTCTTTAATGTTTTCCACAATTTCTGTTTTTAAAACAGACTCATGTTTACCGAATTCATACGTCATTATCTGGTTAAAACCTCTACGATCTCTTTTTGTTCTTCACTAAGGCTTTCTAGGGGAGTCATGATCCCAACTCTATTTTCTTTAGGAAATTCAAACTGATTCTCATTCAATTTTTTTAATACAAGTTTAACAACCTTATTAGCATTTACATTATTATCTTTCATTACTTTTAAAATTTCATCAATTGCACAATGCTCTTCTTTCCAGCAATCATAATCTGTAACCATTGCTATAGTTGCATAGGCCATTCCCGCTTCTTTTGCTAAATAGGACTCCGGTACATTAGTCATTCCAATTACGCTTGCGCCAAAGCTACGATAAATCTCCGACTCAGCTCTCGAAGAGAACTGCGGACCCTCAATACAAATATATGATCCTCCGTCAGAGTTTTTCACATCGCATTCCGAACAGGCTTCGTGCAAAATTTTTCTCAAACTTTTATCAACGGGGTAAGCCGCTGAAACATGTGCAACAATTCCATTCCCAAAAAAAGTTCTCTCTCGCTTGCCTTTTGTCCAATCAATAAAGTTATCTGGTGTAACAAAGGTCCTAGGTGGTAACTCTTCTTTTAAACTACCTACAGCTGAAACCGAGACTAAGTACTCAACCCCGAGTTTCTTTAAAGCATAGATGTTAGCCCTGTAATTAACCTCAGTCGGTAATAACTTATGTCCTCTCCCATGACGAGGAAGAAAAAATGCCTTCACCCCGTCAACCTCTGCTTCTATAATTGAGTCACTAGGGCTTCCAAAAGGCGTTTCTACCTTATGTTCTTTAATAGTTTTGATACCATCAAGCTCGTAAATACCACTTCCACCTATAATTCCGATTTTTGACATAAATATACTCCTTAAAATTTAAACAAATTTGACTCGAATCACTCAGAGTGTCAAAATACAAATCCCTCACATAATAACAGATATGGAATTAAGAACATACATTGAAAGTTATATTCAAAAAAGCTTCAAAAAAAGAGGCTTATTTAAGAAGGCTGCCAAGGTAAGTCTCAATGAAATATTGGCACGTGTTGAAGACTTTAGTTCTAATCCATCTCCTCAAAGTTTAATAATTCTTCTTAGGGGCCTCACTACTTCTGGTGTCTATATTTCAAGAACTTTCCTTAAGTATTTGGTATCTCACGTACAGTTTAACAATGAACAGAAGCCTGAATTATCAACTCTCGATAAACAACTTCTTAAATCTGTTTATTCTATGGAAGATATAGATCCACACGTCGCGGGATCAAAAGAGATCTTTGGAGCGATCTTTAAAGATCAGATATTAAAACATGAAGACCCAAACTATTTAATTACCAATGATATTAAAAGGTTTGATTCTACTGTCGTACTAATTTCAGGTGTTTTAAACGAGATCTTTTCAAATGCAGCATTTGAAAGGGGTGCTCAGCATTTATCCGAGAAATTAGGAGTACATTATATTTGTCCCAAGGTACATGGTACAAAAAGCGTTAAACACAATGCTGATCTGTTAAAGGACCAACTTTTAGATTATTCAAATGATAACCCCGATGAAAAACTTTGGCTCCTTGCTTTTTCAAAAGGTGGATTAGATTGCCTTCATTTTTTAATTGAAAATCAAGAATTTAGTGAAAAGCATATTTGCGGTCTATCAACTATAGCAAGTCCAATACTGGGGGCAGATCACTTAAATCATAAAATTTTAAAACTTGTAAACTCTCTTCACGACTACTCTGATAATCAAGTCTATAAATTCTTTGAGAAGCAGTATGACTTTCTATTTAATGAGTTTCAGAAATCTCTTTCTCAAGAAAGACAAAAAACTTGGTTCTCCTGTAATCACGAAAGGCTACCAAATCTAGATTTTTACTCTTCACTTGCCATGGAGTCAAACTGGAATGAAAGTCACTTTTGGATGATGTTAACCAAAGCTTTTTTTCAAAATCAAAAGCTTAATGATGGAATAGTAATAGCTGAAAATGCTCTTTTTCCAAGCTATTTTGAGTCACATAATTTTGGTATAGTTAAAGGACACCACTTAGTAGGAACGAGATCTAGTACATATAATCAAGAGGCTTTACTAGAAGCTCATATAATATATTTGCAGTATAAAAAATTACTTTCTTAAAGGCCTGATTTCAAGTTCATCAAGACTAATTTACTTATTGTTTTTAATGTCTCAAAGACACCCACACCGTCTGTAGCAATTGACTCAAAAGACGGAAGATTTCTTTTGTTTAACTTACGTTCAAGCTCTTCAATTGAAACAACATTTGGTAAATCTCTCTTATTCCACTGCATAACAATAGGGAGTTGATCTATATCATAGCCTTGCTCTTTTAAGTTTTTCTCCATTCCTTGAAGGCTTTCTAAGTTTGCTTCCATTCGTTCGACTTGAGAATCAGCAACAAAAACAATCCCATCCACGCCTCTTAAAATTAGCTTTCTGCTGGCCTCGTAAAACACTTGTCCAGGGACAGTATATAAATGAAATCTTGTTTTAAATCCTCGAATCTCTCCTAAATCCAGAGGCAAGAAATCGAAAAAAAGTGTTCTTTCATTCTCAGTACTAAGGCTAATCATGTCACCGCGTGAATCTCCAGCTGTTTTTTTATAAACATACTGGATATTTGTAGTTTTACCGCCCATTCCTGGCCCGTAAAAAACGATCTTACAATTAACTTCCTTCGTCTGATAATTCACAAAGGACATTTTAAACTCCTGCAAACGAGAATATTTTCTCGATTTCATCATCAGTTATATTTTCAAACAGTGGCTCTTCCATGCTTTCCCTTGCATCAAAATATATACTTAATTCTTCTACTATTTGTTGAGAAACATTCCTTAACTTATTTTTAAGAATCGCTGGATTAATCTCATTTTTGAAGAATAATCCTAAGTAAAACTTTTCACTAGATGCATTTATTGGAAGAATATAGATTCCAGAATCAGAGGTATCAAACCCAAGTCTAAAAAAGTTTTTTTCTTCAACCGGAAAAAAGTTAGCCATCGCTTCTGCCGCTTGCCAAGCCCCTGCCATCAAAGCGCCTAACGTTTGCTTATCTTTTTCGCTTATTTCTTGATCCTGCTCAAAGACCACTACACCATCTTGTCTCGCCAAGATAAGAGTGCTTTCAATGGAGTTTTTTTCTAAAACCCTAGCTATCGAACCTCTTAATGTATCTTTATCTACCATAGCAGCCTATAACGATTTTCTGTTTTTTAGAGCTTGAGAAATCGTTAACGAATCTAAATACTCTAAACTTCCCCCGATGGGAACACCAAATCCAATCCTATCAACTTTAATTGCCTCTGGAAGGACCTCATTAATATAAGAACAAGTTGCATCACCCTCAATAGATGGGTTTATTGCAAGTACGACAGTTTCGGTATTTCCATCAACTACTTTTTTACACAGTTTACTAACGCCAAGTTGGTCTGGCCCAATTCCTTTAAGAGGGTTCAAAACTCCTCCTAAAACAAAATAACTACCAGAAAACTCCCCACTATTCTCAATGGCCAAAAGATCGCTCATAGATTCTACAACGCACATCATTTGACTTTCATTTCTACGAGGATCTTTACAAAGCTCGCATAGAACATCATCCGCTAGAGAGTTACAGCTTTCGCACTTTTTAATATTTAATAAGTTTTCAATACCAGAACTTAAGTTTCGAATATTCTCATCATCCCAATTTAAAATAGAAAGGGACAACCTAAGCGCTGATCTTTCACCTACGCCCGGTAATCGTTTTAACTGAGAAACTGCATTTTCTAAAGTTTTTGGTAAATCCATTTTTCAGAACATTCCTGGAATAGATAATCCGCCTGTTACTTTAGACATAGCTTTAGAAACCATATCCTGCGATTCCTTGACCGCCTGATTGACTGCCGTTTTGACCATTTCTTCGAGCATTTCAACATCGTTAGGATCGACGCATTCTTTATCAAGTGAGAAATCAAGAATTTCCTGTTTTCCGTTTATTTTGATTTTAATCATGCCTCCACCAGAAGAGAATTCCATCTCTCTAGTTTCGAGTTCCTTTTGAAGTGTCGCCATTTTTTGCTGCATCTGCTGCGCTTGCTTCATTAAGTTATTAAGATTCTTCGCCATAAAATCCTCTACTGTTTTTTATTTACAATAACCTTATCAACTTTTGTGTTGAATAGACTTTCGGCCATTTTAAGCTGAGGGTTATCTAACATATTTTTTTCTTTCTCTTTAATTGCTTCTTCTAACTTCATATCTTTTAAATTGGCCACTGAATGAAACTCTTCTTCTTGCCCTTTAAGATCAAACTCAAGTTCAAGCTTATCCATAGAAACTTGGTAATAATTGGACAATTCTGTAAGTATTTTAGATCTAACTTCTGGCTGGGAAAGATACTCATAAAAGACCTTTGCCGACTTGGGAAACCCAAGCTTTACACCTAAAGATTCTCCAATCTTTTTTGGCTCTGAAATTATATTTCCTTGCTCTAGATTATGACCCGTAGCAGGTGAAATATTATGAACATGATTTAAAAAGCCACTCCAAGTCCTCGGACCTTCAATTTTTGGTATTTCTTTTTGAACAACCTCAGGCTTAATTTCTTGCACCTCTTCCTTTTTTTCTACTGGAATATCTAATGGAATCTTAATCCTTTTAGGTTCTTCTATAGTTGCTTCAAGATCTTCTTCTTGAACTTTTTTTACTTCAACCTTTTTTTTTTGAACTTTCTCTCCAAGCTCTTCTCTTCTTACGCATATCTTTTGTAAGATAATCTCTAGAGTTTTTCCTAAATCATAGGTTTTTGTAGCCCACTCAAGATCCTTAGAAAGAGTTTCATAAATCCACATTAACTCTTGAGGTCCATAAGCATCTAAGGACTTGGAATAGTTCGTCTTCCCATCCATCAAGGAGTTAATCAGCTCATAAAATGTATCAATCAAGCCATGATAAATTTTTTCAGAAGAGACATTCTCAGTTTGAAGGCCACGGTAAACTTCACTCATAGCCCTAACATTTCCAGATAGGATATGTTCTGCTAACTCGTAAAGACTGGTTTGCTTAGCTAAACCTAAGCCAAGAAATAAGGTGTTCTCATCAATATTGTTATTTTCAGAAAAAGTTAAAAGTTGATCTAAGATACTTAAAGAGTCTCTAACTGATCCGTTTCCAAAAAAACTAATTTTTTCAATTATATTTTTATTTTCAAAAGTGATGCCTTCTTTTTCCGCAATTAAGGAAATTAAAGCATTAAGTTTTTCAAGGCTAGGACTTCTAAAATCAAATCTCTGACATCTCGATAAAACAGTATCTAAGATTTTCTCTGGTTCCGTTGTCGCAAAAATAAAAATTACGTGCTCCGGTGGCTCTTCAAGTGTTTTTAATAGGGCATTAAAAGCGCTCGATGAAAGCATATGAACTTCATCTATAATATAAACGCGATACGTTCCAGTTGATGGAAGAAATTGAACATTATTAATAAGTTCTCGAATATTATCTACAGAGTTATTTGAAGCACCGTCGATTTCTATGACATCAAGAGATTGAGTGTCTGCAAAGTTTTCACAACTTGGACATACTTCACAGGCCTGTCCATCATCACCCAATTTTTCACATCGAATACTTTTAGCAAAGATTCTAGCTACAGATGTTTTTCCTACACCTCGTGTTCCTGTGAATAAATAAGCGTGACCCGTCCTTCCTCTTTTTAAGGCGTTCATGAGTGAAGTTGTAATATGCTCTTGGCCTATAACTTCTTCAAATTTTCTAGGTCTCCATTTACGAGAGAGTACTTGATAGCTCATTAAAAACTAGGTCCTGATTCGGCCGAATTGCCAATGAGAGAGTTTACCGAGGAAAAAAAAGGGTGGCAAAAAAAGATAAGTGGCAACAGGGCTAAATGCACAGCAGCGCTTTGGCTACCGTTGCTTCCTTCCGGACCTGGCGGAGTTCACCCAGCAACTGCTTGCATCGCCCTATTACCGCGGCTATTTAATGTCTATTTCAGGGAGTTGTCAATTTCGCTACGCAGAATAAAGATGGCGGAGAACATGGGATTCGAACCCACGATACGTTGCCGTATACCCGCTTTCCAAGCGAGCGCCTTCGACCACTCGGCCAATTCTCCGCAACTGAAGCTGTAAAATTACACAAATTCAATGAGGGTGTCTATAAAAGGCTCTTATCAGCCGTGAAACTTTCTTTTTTCCCTAAAAAAGTTAGATAAAATATTCGAACATTTGTAATGGAGTATTCCACCATATAATTGGCAATTGTGATTAATTCTTTGATCCTTAAAAAGTTCATAACCAAGGCTTATAGCCCCGCCCTTTTTATCATAAGCACCGAAAATTATTCGATCCACTCTGGCGTGCAACGCAGCTGAGAGACACATAGCACAAGGCTCAAGCGTCACATACAAAGTACAGCCTTTTAAACGCCAATTTTTCACTTTCTTCGCCGCTTCTTGGAGAGCTAATATTTCTGCATGTCCGCAAGGATCATGAGTTGATTCTTTTATATTATGGGATCTCGAAATAATAGCACCGCCCTGATCAACAACAACTGCCCCTATGGGGACCTCATCAATCCTATAAGCGGCTTCCGCTTCAAGTAGAGCGGTTTCCATATGCCATTCAATATCTCTAAAATTTTTCATGCCTTATTCTGTTTAGTGAACTTTCTCTCTCTTCTTCGAAGAGTTTCATTTCTCCAGAGATTTAGCAAGTCTGAATATGCTGAAGTCTCTTCTTCATTTTTTAGAACAAATTTCACACCATAACTATAGGGCCTTCCTAGAGAGTAAATTCTTTTAGACACAATCTCTAATTTAAGACTTCCACTAAAGTAGCTATCTGACTTTATCTCAATTTCTTGTCCAACCTTAAACTCTTCAAACGAAGCAATACAAGCAGCACTTCTCCTAAGGTCTGTAACTCTTGCATCTGTTTTATTATTTTCATTGATTATTGATACTCTTAAGTCAGTTCTATAGCGAAAGTCATATTCCCACCAACTTACTCTTGGATAATAAATTGGAGAGGACAAAATATAAACTTCAATACCTAGCAAACATAATCCTAAAAAATATAGAAGTCTTATTTCCATAGTGGGTAAGGGTGAAAATAAAATTTTGTTAAGTAAGAATAAAAATAACAGTGCGCTAAAAGTCCAAAATGAATAAAACAACTCTTTCTTCGTTATAAAAAAGAGTCGATAGAAAATAAATAGACATCCAACCTGAATAATCCAACTTAATAACCCAAGCCCATAAAAAAGCTCTAAGGTGATTCCTAAAAATACAAAAGCGAAATGTCCCCAGTGTAGAATCTCTAGACGATTGGTGTCTTCTTTTAATTTCAGATAATTAAGTACAATTCTCATACTTATATTTTCTTAACTTTTGGGGGTATCAGATAGGGGGAAATAAATGGCGCAGCTGGCAGGAGTCGAACCTGCGACCACTTGATTCGTAGTCAAGTACTCTATCCAGCTGAGCTACAGCTGCGCATTCAGTAAGGCTTTATATTAGCCACTGAGTCTAATGTCAATGTAAGTGGTTAATTTTATAGACAAAATAGCTATAAAACATCATTAAATTCAATTACTTATAATCTTTGTTTTTTTCCAGCATTATATAAAGATGAATGGTGAGAGCCCTCAAAAGCTCTATCCTCTAGATAGTCACGAATAGGTATTTCTTAATTCTGAATATTCGGTGATTTTGTTAAGAGATTCACTAGGTCCATCGTGAGTAATTTCCTGATCTAAATAGACTCTAAAGTATTCAATAGGAACTAGAAGAAATGGAATGGCGGAGACGGTGAGATTCGAACTCACGGAACCGCAAGCGGTTCGACACCTTAGCAAGGTGCTCCCTTCGGCCACTCGGGCACGTCTCCAAGTAAAGAAATGGCGGAGGACACAGGATTCGAACCTGCGGAACCGTGAGGCTCAACGGTTTTCAAAACCGCCGCTTTCGACCACTCAGCCAATCCTCCGCGTAGTGGCGAAATAATACGGAATAGTGTGCTTAATGACAATATCTGAAACCAAAAAAACTAGCGTAGAGCCCTGATATACTTTTCAATTTCGGCTTTATCAACGGCACCCGGGTCCAACCTCAGGTAAGTCTCAAAGCTTTCAGCGGCTAATGAGCTCTGCCCTGACGCGTTAAAGATATACCCTAACTGCTTATGGATTTCGGGATTATTTGGAGCTTCTTTTAATGCCTTTAGATAAAACTGTCTTGCCTGCTCATAAAGATTATTTCTGTATTTTATAAAACCAATACCCATCAAAGCAGGCACTAACCTTGAGTTCTTAGAAATGGCCTTTTCAAAATATGGTGTTGCCTTAGCAAAGTCACCTGTTAACCGATAAATCTCGCCAGCAATATAATGACCATAAGGTAGACTTGGATTCTGTTTAATTTCTTCAAGGGCACTTTTTATGGCCTTGTCATATTGCTTTAGGCTTATGTACACCTTTGCCAGATTGTAGTGTATCTTTGGGTAAGTATTTAATCTTTTAGCCACTTCTAAGAATTCATTTAGAGCCTCTTTATTTCTATTACTAAGTAAAAGATATTCACCCAAAATCATTCTAGTCTTTAAATTCCCTGGGTCAGTTTCAATTAGTTTTTTACTATAAAAAATAACGTCTTCATTGTTATCTTCAACTTTACTTGAACGAATCATAAACTGGTAAAAATCTCCATCTTTCTTAGGAAGATTCTCAATCTTCTTTTTATATTCTTTAAACTCTACCGTTTTACCGCTTCTATAATAATAAACAGCTATATCCCCGAGTAACTTGGGGTGATCTGGGTAGAGCTTAAGAACATCCCTTAAGTACCCAATGGCCGTATCAGCGTTATCTAATTCATATAAAATATTACCCTGCAAGGAGAGATAAAAAATATTATCAGGATCAAGATCTAAACATCTAGAAAGATATTTTTTAGCATCCTTAAATCTTTTTCTTTTAAAAAACTCTTGAGCTAGAACAAAATAATACTCATCATTTAATGGGTCTTTCTTTAGTGCCATTTGAAAATATTGATTAGCAAAGTTGAAGTTCTTTTTCTTTAGCCAATAGTATCCAATCAAAGCCTGAAAATTCGATAATTGAAAAAACTTCGTTGTATTTGATAGAATACTAATTTGTTCATTAGCTTCATCCATTTTCTCAACTTGCATTAAAGCTGTAATTAAAGCAAATGCTACATCAGGGTTTGCAGGATATTCTTTTTTAAGAAATCTTGTAGTTTTAAGGGCCTCTTGATAATAACCACGTTTGGTTTGTATCTTAGCCAGTAATAACTGTGATGGAATATATGTTTCATTCAGATCAACAGCTTCGATTGCATAGCGAAAAGCTCTTTCCCAGGATTTTTTCCTTAGGGCCTCTTTTGCCTTTCTCATTGCATCTTTGATTTTACTCTCTTGTATTAGCGTTTGAACCGCTTCACTTCCCTGTTGATCAAGAGCTGCCAGTTTTGAACGTAATGAATTACTTTCCTTGTATCGCAACGCTTTCTTTAAAAGCTTAACGGCCATATCAAGGTTTCCATTTAAAGCTTTTATCATCCCCATGTACTCAAGATACTGAGAGTAATAGTGAGGAGAATGTTCCATACTTAACATTTTTATCTTTTTAAGTGCCTTAGTTAACAATGCGTACTCACCATCTACGAATAAATTTTCACAGAGAGCCAGCCACAACTTTACAGAGTCTGGTCTGATTTCTACAGCCTTTTTAAGTAGACCTCTTTGTTTCTCAAATTCTTCATTGGCACGTAGAAAATGAGCCATATAGAAATACGTTTCTGAGTTTTTATTTTTAAAATTTTCAAGTCTCTTGAAAACTCTTTTAGCCTCAACGTATTCACCTGTTTCAATCAAAACGTATAAATAATAAGTAAATATCTCTAAACTTGGTTTATTAACCCTTAAATAGTTTTCTATTACTCTTTCAGCACTACTAAACTTTTCAAGATAAGCATAAAATTTTGCTACACCTAAGGTTAAGTTACTGTCTTTCAGGATCTTATTTTGAGAAATTTGAATTAATCTAAAAATCGTCTTCTTCGCTTTCTTTTGGTCTTTTGCCTCTGGTAAAAGCTCCGCATATGACCTAACCAAAAGACCTAAAGCTGGATTTTCATCATAACTGCTTTTTAGTGACTTTAAAAAATATCCGCTAGCCTTAACTCTCGCTAGATAGGATCCGTCTTTATATAATGAGACCCCTTTAACAAGTAACTCTTTTGCTTTTGTTTTATTCTCTTTTTTATTAACTACTGGGAATTCAAAGTTTATATATCTGGGCTTAAAGGGTGCAGGACCAGACTTATCATCCATCATAAATAAACCAAGTAGCCCAACAACCACTACTACAAGAATTACTGGGTTAATTTTTTTCTTTTCGGGCTTCTTTTCTTCTTCCTCTTCTTCTACCTCTTCAGGTACTTCTTTTGGCTTTGCCTTCCTTTCAATTTCCTCTTCGGCTTGCCTTGCTATAGATTTAATATCGGGCATAATTTCTTTAAGATCCACAAAGCCTGTTTTCTCATCCACATCAATCGTTTCTTCGACAACTTCGACTTCCTTAATTTCTTCAATTTCCTCTTCAGGCTCCTCTTCTATTTCCTTAATCACTTCTTTAGGTCTGATTACTCTAGTTTTATCTATATCTTCAGCCTTAGGAGGTACACGTATAAGTCTAGTTTTTTCTACTGCAGATTCATCTTCTTCTGCAACTTCCTCCGCTTCTACTTCTTCCTGCTTGTACTTTTCTTCTAGTTCTTGATAGTTGATTTTAGTCGATGTTTTTTTCTCAAACTGAAACTCACTAAACCCATCCTCATTTGCAATAGGTGTTGACTCATCTGCCATGTCATCAACTTCTGGTTTCTCTTCCTTCTTAGGTTTCTTAGGAATATTTATTCGGGCAATAGTGCTATCGCCAACTTCATTTTTTACAGAAGCTGTTTTTTTGTTAGTGATAATTTCCTTTATAACCTTTTTAAGATCAGGAAAATCTTTTAGCCCTAACCAATCACCAGCGGGATAGCTTTGGATGGCCTCTTTTCCAGAGATATGCCCCTTGGAGAAAAGTTCTCCAATCTGCTCTTTTTTAAACGGTCCGACTATTCGACCATTTTTTAATTTGACGCGGTACTTTGCCATCCTAACTATTCTAGCGGATTTCAGTAATTTTAAAACGTTAGGAAGGTTTTGGCTTTCTTGAGTAAATTAATCTAGCAAGACCTGGTAGCCGCAAAAGACCCTGTCTGAAATTTAAACCTAACAACAATAACATGATCGTGAGTTTAGTAAGGTCTTTATCAACCACGTAATAGGCCACAGCCTCGTATTTAAAGTTAAACCAAGGGCTAAACGGGAATGTAATTAAGAAGAAAATCAAAATGATTGAAGAAAACATAACTGGAATAGACTTTTCTTTGCTGTAATTATTAATTGATATAAACGCTATGATAACAACATTATTTGCCCAAAATAATGTTACTGGTGTTGAAAAATTTATAAACGAATTTAGTGAGCATATTGTTAAATTAAATATAATTAGGTACCAAATTTTTGGCAACTCGTCCGTTTCATTTTCTAACTTGAATGCACAGATAA
>JAIBDQ010000206.1 GCA_024686135.1 Halobacteriovorax sp.
GAACTTTCCGAAGATGAGGACCTCATCGAGGAATAGTTATCTTTCAACCTCTATGGGGCCGTCATAAAAGTCTCTTTTTATCGGCGGCCCCTTGTGGTGTGGAATAATTATTTTAATAGAGCATCCATAGACTCGCGAAAGTCTTCAAGGACTTCCGAGTCGGAGTTGATATCTCCATGACCGCCCCAGCCATCTTTAAAGGTTTTGAATTTGATATGTTTATTTTCCGCATTATGCATTTGGCTTCCGCGAATTCCAAAGCGACCAATGTCTCCCCCCAAGTCTAGACCTTTTCGGTCTTGGGTTTGATAATAATTCTTATGAACTTTTACATTAGAGGCCTTATAAAGTTTTTTCTTATGATCTCTGGTCCAAACAGCTGAAAAACTATATTCCGGTACGGCGTATTTAGTGCCCAAAACCTCATTAGACTTCTTTTTCGCCCAGTACTCTTTATTTCTATAGGGCTCTCCTGCGATCTGAGGAATCACTTCTTCTATGGCGTGATGAGCTTCTATGACGGGATCTACTGAGAAAGCCAGATCGATATCTACGCCCGCTTTTTTCATATGCTCAGCAAATTTAACCAAAGACCTTCCCCCCGAACTATGACTTGTGACGACGATCTTTGGCTTTATTTCTAATTCTTTTGCTTTAGCTAAATACTGAGTTATGCAATCTCTAGCATTTTGAATTCCCTTGGGATTACTTTGAATTGATTTTTTGGCGTCTCTTAAAATTCCTTTCCAGCTTTTAAGATCCATGGCCTCATCGATTCCCGCTAAGATTTCTGACTCTTCTGATGGAAAGCTATACCAGTCAACGGAGCGGCTTTGCTTCATCGTTAAAAGCTCTGACATAACGCCTCGGTTGAGTCCCGACCACTTACGTTCTTTTCCTCGCTTTTCTTTATATAGCTTTTCCATAGTGCTATATATTTTATCTCTTAGTTTTGGATCAACTTTTCCTCCAAGACATTTATTAAAGCGTGCCATCGTCGCAGGTATTAGTGGCTCATAGGCTCCAGTTCCTTCAAACGCAATGACGAGGGCCTTCGATTCTTTGGTAGGCTCACATTTATTCAATTTTTTATTTATTTTATGCCTATCTGTTTCCGTATCCATGATTTTTCGGGCCTCCCAATAAAAATACTCCAAGGCATTTTTAAGCTCAGCTTCAGTCGTCACTTTTTCTAAATTGTCACAAATAGTTTTTCTATTTAGAAGGCCCTCATGCTGATTATTCAGTAGGTCCTGCTCCCACTCACAGTCGCCCACTTCTGCAAAAGAGGAAACTGAAAATAGTAAAATAAAAGAAAATATAAAAAGCTTCATTCTGACCTCTCAAAGCATTTATCGGTATAAATAGCCGAAAATTTTAGGAAGTCATAACTGAGCAAAAGCCAACGGTAATAACATGCAAGTCCCTGTTTAAACTAAATTAGATGCTATAATTTCCTAATGAGAAGAGAAGAACTGAAATGCCCAGTCTGCCAAGAATCACTCACCGATCTAAAAAGTTCATTTAGCTGTAAGTCCTGTGATAAGTATTTTCAGATAAAGATTTCAAAAAAAGGTGTGCAATTATTCTTTTTTCTACTTCTTCCATCAAGCTTTCTTGTTACGGCATTAGTCATTCTAAACTGGAAACTTGAAGATTTCCTAGATATTCCGAATAGAGAGATAGCTCTCGGTGCCGCCATAGGTGTTGGGATACTAGGTCTTATTATTTCTGCTATCAAAATGAAAATGGAATTTGAAGTAGGAAAGGAAATAGAAAAAGTATGAAACTTCTTATTCTAATCGCATTTATTTTTAGTTTTTCTTTACAGGCAAATGAAGTTGAGCTTCTTGTAAAAAAAGTTGTAAACCCTTCCCTAAAAAAAGGTGCTGCTGACCCTAATACCCCTCTAGCTAAGATGTATGGTACTTGTGCAATAAAAGTAGCGAAGAGCACAGGTTTAAGCTCAAGCTGTAAAGAGAAGACTCCTCCACAACTTCGAAATCTATTTTATTCTTTTTGGCAAAGCACTGATAAGTCTGCCATCACAAAAAAGAGATTGGCCAAGCTAATGGGAATGATTATAAAAGAATCCTCCGGTAACCCCGCTGCCGTTGCCGACATGAAAGGAAAAGGAAGTTCCGATAGCTATAAAAAGTTTTTTAAAATTAATAAATCCTATGGAATTATGTCGAGAAACCATTTCGCCTCAGTTGGACTTCTTGACGAGCTTCTGGCCCTTGATAAAATTACCTTTAATAAACAAACCAACTTTGGTCTTGCCCAACAGTCCGCGGATAGACTTAGTATCCCTAAGTGGGGAGGATCCTATCTTAACGAAAAAATAGAAATGATAAAAAAGATGAATGCAAAAGAGTTTACGGATTGGTGTTTAACTAAATCCATCTACAGCGATGGACAAAAAAATCTTGAAAAATACTTCAAAGACAAGATCAAGAATTGCACCATGTCCTATACCCTAGAGTCGGGAATCAAATGTTTTGGAAGAACGGTAAACTTTTGCCCTCGAATGAATATTGAACTGGCCCTAAAGCAGCCGGCCAGATACTTTGAAACCAAGAACGCGGCACCTCTTTGCGAGGAGTTATTTAAATAAAATGCCCCTAAAATGACATAAGTCCCTTACATATGGCCCTTGTCTAGGGTGTAAAAGCTTCAAATTAGCCCCATTTTCAGTATTTTATGAGAATAAGAGCTATGAATTTTATCTTAGTGGTGACTCTTATTTTCAGCCTCTCTTCTTGCTTTAAAAGTAAAGAAAAGGGTGCCCTTTTTGTTTCTGATAAAACCGGTCAAAGCAATAGCTTTACACCAACTCCCCTTGTGGACGAACTATCCCGAAGAATCCAGCTACTTGAAGATAAGGAAAGAGATTGGAAAGAGATCAAGGACGGCGCTCTAATTGATTATAAAAAGATTGAGAAGATAGTTCGTAAAAAATGTTATGACTGCCATGACTCTGATACACAGCTGCCTTTCTACGGAAGACCATTACCTAGTATCAATCCTATAAATAGACACCAAGTTGAAGGTTTAGAAGCACTAGACCTAGCGGCTAAATTCCCCCTTTCATCAAAGGGTAGCCAAAACCAAATTGCGCTATTATCCGCCTTTAGAAATTCAGTGGTTGAAAAGTCGATGCCTCTTAAAAGCTATACTTTAGTTTATCCATTTAGAAAGATTAAAAAGAAAGATCAAAAAAAGCTTTTGGCCTGGATTGACCCACTACTTGAAAAGATTAAAAATTTTGAAGAAAAATATGCTGAAGTCTTAATCGATCCGACGCCTGCCGGAAGAGCAAAGAAAGTCTTTGCTGGAAAATGTTTTAGATGTCATGCCAATGGAATAAGTAAAGGAGGCTTTGGTGGAATGCAAGACTTAGAAAGTCTTAAGAAATCTAAATATGTAAATTTAGAATATCCTACTGAATCTGAAATTTACACTATTTCTCTTTCAAAACAAATGCCTCCAAATCTAAAAGAGGCCCTCTCTGAGCAAGAGCTTCAAGACGTTCTGGAATGGATTCAAGAAGAAAACAATTAACGCCAAAACATCAGCTTCTTAAGTGCACTCGAGATTTTATCTGTGAAGATATGGCATAGGTCCGCAAGGAAGGCTCCTCCGAATAACCAGACCAGCATTTGATACTGTACATAATCATAGTTAAAGGCACGTATCCAATAGTAGAGAAAACTGAAATAATCTTTAGGTGAAAATTTTATTTTATCCATTTCATATAATACATAAGTCAGAAAACCTAACATGAGAAGGCCATAAACAAACCTGGTCACAGTTCCGAACAAAAAACTATGGCTAAGCCCACGGTGTTTAAAAAATACGGAGTAAGGGTAAAGAAAAAATCTAAGAGGACCTGTTCTGGCCTTAGGCATGAGATCGGAGTCTGGAGAAAAAATCAAGGTTGCCACCAGCCAACCAAAGGCAAAAGACCCAGTCACATAAGGGTCTTGCCCTATGCCGAGTAAAACTCCCGCAAGGATCGCCCCTATAAGTAAATTGATTCGGTCATGTGTCTTGCCTCCTGCCATTAAGCTTTCGAAGCCCCATATTTAGCATCTTTCTTATCTTGAAAGAAAATAAGAAGAGCGGGAAGAAAAACTAAGTCAACGATTAAAGCAAAGGTCAAGATGACCGCACATAATAGTCCAAAGTTTACATTAGGAATAAAATCACCAAGCATATAGAGCCCAAAGCCACTGGTCAAAATAACCGTTGTCACTAGTAGAGCTGAACCTGTGTACGTATAAATCTTGGCGATGGTTTCATCCATGCTATAGCCCTGGCTTCGGTAGCGATAAAAATTTGATAAAAAGTGAATCGTATCATCCACGGCAATTCCTAAACAAACAGAGGCCACTAGGCTCGATCCAATATTTAAATCGATTCCCACAAGTTTCATAAAAGCCCCACCAAAAACAAGAGGCAAGACGTTTGGAACTAAAGAAAGTAAACCAAGCTTAATCGATCGAAAGATAATAGACATAAGAAGGGCCACTAGGACGAGGGCCATCGTTACAGACTTAAAAAAGGTCTCCACCACATAATCCATCATTCTTTGAAACAGAAGAAACTTACCAGTTACATAAACATCTAGGCCTTCTTCTTTTGCCATCTTTTCAAGGTTATCGACGCCACTTAGCCAGCCTCTACTATCATAAATTCCCCATAAAAAACTCATTCGAATGGAGTCATTTTAAAGTCATTCTATTATTGAGATCCATGCCTTGAGGCA
>JAIBDQ010000040.1 GCA_024686135.1 Halobacteriovorax sp.
TAATAATAGGAAATTTTAAATTTATTGAAGGGGTCCAATATGGGCGTGAAAAAAGAAATTAAAGAGCTTGAGGTTGCTAAACTTCCTGAGTTGCAACATAGAAACTTTAGAAACGACGAGTTCTGGAAAAAAATCCCCGGTTGGGCCAATGTGACTCGCGCAGAGTTTTCAGATCATAAATGGCAAACTAAAAACTCCATTAGAAAAATTGATCAATGTAAAAAAGTTTTAGGTAAACTTTTAACTGATGAAATATATCAAGACATGTTAGATGGGCAAAAAAGAACACCCATGAATATTAGGATCACTCCTTATATCTTCGCTTTGATTGATTGGGATGACGCAGCTAACGACCCACTTAGAAAACAGTTCTTGCCTCTTGGTTCTCAGTTCTTGGATGATCATCCTTTTTATAGAGAAGACAGCCTTAGTGAAGATGATGATTCGCCGGTACCAATGATCACTCACCGTTATCCGGATAAAGTTCTCTTCTTACCAACGTCAATTTGCCCGGTTTATTGTTCGTATTGTACTCGAAGCCGACTTATTGGCGGCTCTACTGAATCTGTAGAAAAAGAAACTTACGGCGCCAATCAAAAGAACTGGGAAGCGGCTTTTGATTACCTAATGAAAATGCCCCTTATCGAAGATGTTGTTATTTCTGGTGGTGATAGCTATATGTTAACGCCTGCACAAATAGAGCATATTGGTGAAAGCCTTTTAAAAATACCTCATATAAGAAGAATTCGTTTTGCGACTAAGGGGATAGCTATTTTTCCTCAAAAAATATTAACGGACGACGCATGGGTTATGGCCCTTAAGAAAGTTCATCGTCTTGGGCTATCTTTTGGAAAACAAGTTGTGATTCATACTCATTTTTCTTGCCCAAGAGAAATTACAAAATGGTCACAAATGGCCATGGATCGTCTTTATCAAATCGGAATACTGGTTAGAAATCAAGCGGTACTTCAAGAAGGTGTTAACGATAAAGTTGAAGACATGGTTCTCCTAACTCGGCAGTTAAGCTATATGAATATTCAGCCATACTATGTTTATCAGCATGACATGGTTCCTGGATGTGAGCATTTTAGGACAACCTTAAGAGAAGCGGTCGAAATAGAAAAAGCCGTTCGTGGAACAACAGCAGGATTTAACACTCCTACTTTTGTTTGTGACCTTCCAGGTGGTGGAGGAAAGCGCCATGTAGCTTCTTATGAGTATTACGATGAAGAAAACGGAATCTCTGTTTGGAGAGCTCCCTATGTTAAGCCAAATGAGCACTTTCTATATTTTGATCCAATTCATAAGCTTTCTGAGGAAGCACAAAAGCGCTGGGCAGATCCAAAGAAACAGCAGGAAATGATCGATGCGGCCGTTGAGGCTTCAGGGGTTAAGTCTAAATAGCCTAAATTCAGGGTCTTATCTTCTTATTATTGTGAGATAAGCCCTGAAAACTTTTCAATAAATTTGATGAAATTCGCCTCTAGGGCTAAACCTGTCTTAGTCAATTATGAGGAGAATAAGATGCGAAGTTTAATTACCTTGATAGCGTTAATGGCCGGAATCACGGCTAATGCAAATGAAAGAATCGATATCGCGAAAAGATTTACTGGGGCCTATGAGCTTAAGGTAGAACTTCATAACGATCATAAAGAGGCCTGTGCACCTGAGCTCAGAGTAAAATACTGGAACTCAGAGAAGTTTTTAGATCTTCAGTTCTTGAACCCAAATGAAGGGATCTTCTTTGTTAATCAACAACCAAGTCTTCGTCAGTATTTAGAGAATTCATACGTCTTTGATGTGATTAATAAGGTAAATATTAGTGAAGATGAAAAATATAAAACAGTGACTAGAATCAATTCAACAAGAATTGAGGAAAGAACCTATAAGGGAAAGCCGGATAAGTACAAAGTTCGTTCACAAGTTTTCTTTTCAGTTAATCCATTTAATAAAGAAGTTCGTTACGAAACGATTGATAAGAAAAATGAAAGAAAAGAGTGTCTTTACTCTAGAATCTAAAGTAGTAAAAATATAATTATCGCTGGTGGCAGTCCCTGAAGGATTGCCGCTACAATCATTTTTTTATTAGTCGCAAACAAGACAACTCCTGCGCCCATCATGACGGCAGAAGAAGCGGCCATCATCCCGACTCCTAAAACATGCCCATCTAACTTTATTACTAGCCCCGCTATAAGCATAAGGGCCAAAAAGAGGTTATAAAATCCTTGATTAAGAGCAAATGGGTAGACTGCTTTCGCGTCTTCTTCGCTAACGAGAAATCTTTTATGAGCACCTTTCATGAAAAGTACTGATTCAAGGACAAATGCCGATATATGAAAAAGGGCCGCAAAAGCTGTTAGAGAAATAAGAACAATATTCAAGTTAATCTCCTAAGAAGGCTTGTTTTCTGCCCGATCTGTTTTTCTTTTTTTCATTGTATCTTCTATTCCTGCCAATAGCTCAGGATATGTTTGAATTATTCTGGTGAAGTCTTCCTTTTGCAGTTTATAAAGGTCACAGTAACTTTGAGCGCGTACATTGGCATTTCTGGTTGTCTCTTCAACAAGGGCATTTTCACCAAAGAACTGACCTTCATGGAGCGAGGCAACTATATTTCCATCAGAGAGGATGACCTCACAAACCCCATGAGCAATAATAAACATTTCATCACCCTGTTCTCCAATATTTATAATATTTTGTCCTGGTGAGTAGTTTTTCTGCTCAAGAGCTGATGCTACTTCTTTTAAGCAGGCCATTGAACAATTTTTAAAGAGAGGTACCGACTTAATTAACTTCATGTTCATATATGTTTGAAGTTCTGCCTGTAAGGCCTGAGGTAATTCACCGATGATTTTTTGGTCATTATTACTAAGCCTCTTGGTAAAGAGGTGATTGTAATAATCAAAGGCGGCCGTCTGTAGTCTACCTGGGATATTATAATGTTTCATAAATAACTGTAGGTCGTTAAACTTCTCGTTTGCCTGCTCTTTGTATCTAGCTGAGTCGTTAATCATTTTAGTCACATTACCAATGACAACACCGTAAAGACCTACACCGGTGATCATAATCACCATAGTGAAAAGCTTGGCTGCATTTGTTGAAGGAGTGATATCTCCATAGCCAATCGTTGTAAGGGTTGTGATGACCCAATAAACAGCATCAATATATTGAGAAGTAATATCTAAGTTTTCTTTAGGTGGTTCAAAATAGATCCATGCACAAGCAATAAAATGAACTATAAGAACTGAACCAAATATAAATAATTGCATTTTAATGAACTTAGGTACCATTTTTAGATTTGATACTAATTTAAACAGCTTAACAATTCTAATAAGTCTAAAAAGCCTAAGCCACCTAAACAAATGAAGTCCGTGGTTCATTCCAAGACTCCATGCGATCACATCAAATGGTATACAAGCAATTATATCTACAGCTAAGAGTGCCCGATATTGCCAAAGCCCAACCTTGGTCATGTCTTTATGTTTTAGCTTGGCCCGTTGTCTAATATGATAAATAAGATCCACAATAAAAAGAGCGGAGATTATAAAGTCACTGACGATCTGCCAGTCTTGCAAGTTAGTTCCAAAAGTAAAGCTAAACGGAGCCTCGCAGGCGGTAAAGGCCACGGCCCAAAATATGACTCCTAGCCATAAAACTTCAGCTTTGGTGAGCTTATTGCTACCCATTAGATTTCCCTTTGATTTGTACCTACTTTTCGGCACTTATCTAATAAAAGTTAAGACTTAAGGTTGACAAAAATCGCCTTACTACCAAAATAGGGGGGTATATAACTTTGTACTGCCTGGAGCGATACATGATTAAAAGACTTGGTTTTTGGTTCATAACAAACTTACTCGTAGTAATACTGGCTTCCACAGTAATTACAGTAATAACGAGATACTTTGGAATACAAATTGGTGGTGGATACGAAGGGCTTTTCGTCATTTGTTTAATCTATGGTTTTGCTGGAAGTTTTATTTCACTAGCGATCTCAAGATGGTCTGCTAAGTCGATGATGGGTGTTCAGCTCGTAGAGAAAGACCCGAGGTTTAGCGATTTAGTTCAAACAGTGCATGCTTATTCGAGAAAAGCTGGTATTGAAGTTATGCCTGAGGTGGGAGTTTACGATTCTCCTGATGTAAATGCTTTTGCTACAGGACCAACTAAAAATAAATCTTTAGTTGCTGTTTCAACAGGTTTACTCCAAAACATGAATAAAGAGGAGAGAGACGGTGTTCTTGCACATGAGGTTGCCCATATCCAAAATGGAGATATGGTCACTATGACCTTAGTTCAAGGTGTTGTTAACGCCTTTGTAATGTTTGCTTCTTATGTTGTTACCCAAATTATAAGCAATGCTTTAAGAAGCAATGACGACGATGGTCCAGGGCTTGGTTTCTGGGCGCAGTTTTTTGTCAGACAAGTTCTCTATGTTGTGTTCGCTTTCCTCGCTCAGCCGGTAGTAGGATACTTTTCAAGATGGAGAGAGTTTAGAGCGGACGCTGGTTCTGCGGCCCTCGGGGGAAGAGATAATATGATTGCGGCCCTTGAGAACTTAAAACGTAATCAGAGTTTATTAGAGACACAAAAGAGTGATAATATGGCGGCTTTCCAAATTGCCTCTAAGAGTAAAATATTAGCACTTATGAGTACTCATCCGCCTCTTGAAAAAAGAATTGAGGCCCTAAGAAGGGGAGTCCACGCTTAAAGCTTTTTTAACGTTTCACTATAAGATTTAATAAGATCTAGAACGCACTCACTTACCGTGGGTGTGTTCTTAATTAGAGCAGATATTTGACCTATTTCAAGTTCACCTTCATCTAAGTCGCCTTCAAGCATACCTTTTTTAGCTCGGCCTTTTCCTAGGATAGAAGCGAGTTCCTCAGGGCTTGCACAATTTTCTTCTGCTTTGATGATATCCCTGAAAAATTTATTTTTTAAGAGTCTAACAGGAACCAAGTCTTTCATTGTTAATAAAGTGTCACCAGATTTTGCTTTTTCTATGGCTTCCTTGAAGTTTTGGTGTGCTGAAGACTCCTTGGTCGCTGCGAATCTTGTACCGAGCTGTACACCGTCTGCACCTAGGGCAAAAGCAGCAGCTATTCCGCGACCATCGCCAATTCCTCCGGCCGCAATAACTGGTATTGAAACGGCATCTCTTACTTGTGGGATTAAGGACATCGTTGTGATCTCATCTCTTCCATTGTGACCACCGGCTTCAAATCCTTCTGCAACGATGGCATCAACCCCAGCTGCTTCACATTTAATGGCAAGCTCCGGCGAAGAGGTTACATGGATCACTACGCAGCCACTATCCTTTAACATTTTAGTGTATTTCTTTGGAGAACCAGCTGAGGTGAAAAATATTTTTATACCACAGTCTAGTGCTGTCTGAATTTGCTCTGGGGCTTTTTCATAGAGAAGAGGAATATTTACGCCAATTGGTTTCTGGCAAAGCTTAGATGCTTTTTCTAAATGAACTTTTAAGAGGTCTGGTTTCATTGAACCTGCGCCCACAAGACCGAGGCATCCGGCATTGCTAACCGCTGCCGCTAGTTTTGAACCTGAGACCCAGACCATTCCACCTTGTATGATAGGATATTCGATTTTAAAGAGATCGGTAATAACTTTTGATTTGAATGGTGTCATGTTTATTTTTTACTTTTTCTTTTGAGGGTAGTCTCAAGAGCTTTGATAACAGATACCATATCAGGTGTTGGATACTTCTGGTAGAGCTCCTCTATAATTGGAGTGGGCTTGCCACCTCTTTCTCTGTAGGCCATAAGCTCTTTTACAAATTCTGAAGAAATGAGAAATATCTGTTGTAAGGAAGATAGTTTAGTTACATTTGCAGTAGAAAAACCTTTACCGTTCATTGAGCCATGATGGTGTTTAACAATTTCATCAACACCGATGGGAGCTTCAGGATGTTTTCTGATTAAAACCGATGACTCCAGAGCATGATTAAATACTAAGTCCCAGTCCTCTTCAGATATTTCTGATTTTTCTAGTTCTTCATAGGTGGTAATTTTAGCAAGCTCTTCATTATCTACAAAGCTAATATCTTTAAAGAAGGCAGCAAAAGCCAGCTTTTCATGATCTGCTTTTGTTTCAATCCCTAAGTTCTTTATGCACTCACTGGCCACTACAGAAGTCATATGGCAATGCTGATATAGGTAAGTTGATTTAGAATTAATTATTTTATGAAGTAGGGTACTCATCTCACTACTTTTACCAAAGATCTCGACCATATTATCCACGATAGAGTCAGTCAGCTGTACGGTAGCTGAGGTGAAACCTAGTTTTAAGATTTCTTTTGTTGCTACGTTATAGGAGTCTGCTACCGCATCTATTTGCTCATCTATATCATCAAAATTTTCTTCGAGCATTTTTACCAATTGGTCGCTTAAAAAGTTAGTGAAGTTCTTCTGAAGTTCTTTCGCTATATAAAAATGTGTTAGCCCTTGTTCTACATATCGTTTAACCATAGTTTTGGAAAAGGTATCACCGGAGTGAATACGTTTAACAAATTGATAATCTTCGGGGCCTTTTTTTATTCTAATAAAAACATCACAGCATGAAGTATCTAGTCTTGCAAAATAACTCACGGGGATGGGTATATAATCAGGAAGTACTTTTTTAGCTAAGATTTCTTGTGAGATTCCTAGTATTTTAGCTGAAGTATTGATGACTTTTTCCCACTCACTAGCATTTTCAATAATGACAGCGTGTTCAGAATGACTTTTAGCGCTTCCGCCCAAAATTATAAGTCCAGTATCTAACTTTTTATCATTTATATATTTTACTATTTTCTTCGCGGTCTCTTCTTCGCCAACTTTATGAGTACATATAATGAGGTCAACATTTGGAAGGATGTTTAGTAAACCAATAGCATCTTCAGCATTCTTTCTTGGAATGACTTCTACCCCAACATAAGTCGTTAAGTTGATACTTAAGAGCTCATTTAAGCTTGGGTTATCTTCAATGAGGACGATCTGTCCCATAAGTTTTCTCCAATGGTTGTTAATATTATCGGAAACTTACAGAAAATTCTTATAGCTCAGAGTCGCTCATTGGAGTAATTTTTGGATTAGATAGCTTCTTAAAAAGTTGATCACTCATCTCGCCTTTTCTAAAGGCTCTCGTAGAGCTTCGCTTGCCCATAAAGCCTTCTCTTTCCTCAAGAACCCACCCAGCGGAAAAAAGCGATTTTTTTATTCTAGACGAGGCACTATAGGTTGAAAGGATGACTGATTCACTTGATAGATTTAGGAGAGTTTTAAACCATTCCATTGTCCAAAGACTTGGGTTACGTTTTGGTGAAAAAGCGTCTTGGTAGATTGCATCGAACTTTCTTTCAAACTTATAGGATTTTACTGTTTCTCTAGCATCACCCAAAAGGATGACGGCCTTTGCTTGTTTCTTTGTTCCTATGAGAACGTCATTTTCTTTTACAAGCTTATCAAAAAGCTTGTATTGCTCTTGTGCCCAGTAGACTAATTTTTCATCAAGCTCAGTTGAGTAAAAAATAAAGTCATCATGGACTTTTACGCTTTCTTGCCAGCCTGTACCAAGACCAAATCCAACTTCAAAAATACATCTTGGTTTTCTTTTTAAAACTTCACAGCCATCTACATAGATGTAGCGAGTTTCACTGGCTGCCCCGTGATTGCTATGACAGGACTCATTAAAAGCCTCTGAGTGAAGAGTAGGTGAGCCATCACCGGTAATCTGTAGCTCGTACTCTCCAAGGTTTCCTCGAAATTTCAACGCCTTACCTTTAATCATGGGTAAATAATTCCTCTTTTTATCTAAAGACCTACTGTAATTACCCGAAAAGATACAAGTATGAAAGTTACCTTATCCTTTCTTTTACTGATCTTACTTCTCTCATCTTGTGGTGTGGGATCAAGGGGACCGGCCACTAGTTCACAAATTGGACAGGCCTTAGTTGCTGGTGGTGAATTTAGTGATGATGAGAAAAATATCGCCATAAGAATTTGTTATGCCCTCCGATCTAAAAATACTAATTTTAGAGCTAACTTTTTAGATACTGACTTTAGATTTCTTTTAACCGAAAGAGACTGTAACGGGCAAGAGAGTATCAATAATATTACGGCTCAACTTAGAAGCCAGGGCGCTAATGATCAGATGGTTTTCAGTGGTTTAGATCCAAGTAAGCATTTTGTTAATGTTTTAACTGATCAAGACGGTATTATTTCTGGTCTTTGCGCCAACCTTCTCCAGGGAGGCACTCCCCAAAGATCTATTCTTAGTGGTAATGAATTAATCTCTTTTAGCTTTTACGCTACGGCCCAAGATTATGTTATACGAAGAGTGGCGAATAAAGTTGGTGAAAGTTTTATTATCAATAAAGAAGAAAGGTACAAGATCTTAACTGACGCAGCTTCTTCTGGCCTGAAAATTGGTAAAGTCAGTTTAGTCACGAGAGATGAAACTTGTCCCAACGGTGAAGTATCTACCCTTAGCCAGCAGACTATCGATTAACGCTTAGCGTTTCACACATCAATAAATTGAGGTTAGGATTTTCTTCTATATACCTAGGAGAAAAAATGAAATCTATCGCCATGTCTATTATTGCCTTTTGTCTTATTGGAAGTGCTTATGCTCAAGACAGAAGATTAATTAAACAACAAATTAGAGACCTTAGTCTACGCATCGAAAGAGATGCTCCTTACTCTGAAGCTTCTCTCACTGATTTAAGTGAAGCTAAGGATTTAATGAGAAATTCATTAGCCCTTATTAATAATAATGGTGGTGGAAATACTGAAGTCTATAGGCTTTGCACGAATTACGCCTTTGAAAAATACAATAGACAGTATTCTCAGTCAGTGGCCTTAGAAAGAGCTCAGACAAATTGTCGTAACGTGGCAGACATGGATGTTCTAAAGTTTTTATTTGAAAAACATAATCGTGGTAATTCGATTGGAACGGCCATGGACATTGCAACCGGTCAGGCTGACTTTAGAGTTAAAGGCCGTCTTGATCTAATTGAATTCTCTTGGGAAAAACATAACCGAGGTAACTCACCTTCAATGGCGGCTAACAAGGCCATTGAAAATATGAGAATCATAAGAAGAACAAGAGGAACACTTTCTTGTTTTCAAGAATATTATCCAATTCACAACAGAGGTAATTCACCTTCAGTGGCCATGGATAAAACAGCAGAAACTTGCTCTAAATTCTAATTATATAAACTGGAGCTACTCAGTTAGTAGCTCCAGGCTTTTTTAAGCTCCCGCTCTTAATTTCCAGTCTGTATAAATCGCTTCAAGCCTAGGCTCGACTAGTAGTTTATAGCGATGAAAAAGGTCAGATCGGCTACTGTCCTTGTCTGCATGTTCAGCTAGTACTCTTAGAGTCTCCATATAAGATAAGGCCTGGCAAAGAGTTTCTGCATGCTCCATCAAACCGTTTACATTATCTTCGTTGGCCCAATTTTTAAAATCTAGCATCTTAGATGCCTCTGGCTTAAGAGATTTAAAGAGTAGCCCCAGCATTTTCTTCTTAAAGCGATAGTGGACACTATTAAATTCTTTATGCCACTCTTCGGCACCACTTAATAGCTGAGCGCCAGGATGTTTAAAAAAGACATTACTAAAGAAGCTTTTTGGATCTTTAATGGCGTACTTAATAATATCTTTTAATGCCATGAGGGCCTGAATCTGGCTGGTTCCTTCGTATAGAAGAGGTCCAAAGCTATCTCTATGATAACGCTCGACTGGGTATTCATTCATATATCCGTAACCGCCAAGCATTTGAATTGCTCTTTGGGTCAAGTTAGTGGCCGCTTCACAGGCATAATATTTTACTAGGGGAGTTCTTTTTCTTGTCCAAAGCCACATATCATCAAAGAGTTCTTTTTCTTCTTTGTTCAAATCCCCTGAGGACTGTCTTTTATTTTCTAGATATAAGTATTGGTCAAACTTGCTCATGGTATCCATGAGCATGGCGCGAATGGCATCTCTTTCTGTTTCATAATCTTCCATATTTCTTTTAAAGAGAGGAAGATCCGCAATGGATTTTCCGAACTGAACCCTACCTTCAGCATATTCTCGGGCATAAGATAATCCAGCTTCTATTGTTCCTAGGGCCTGAATACCAACACAAATTCTCGCTTCATTCATTAAGTGAAGCATGTACTTAAAGCCTTTACCTTGCTCTCCAACAAGTTTCGCGATGGTATTTTCGTATACGATCTCAGTAGTAAAAGATCCTTTCATTCCCATCTTGTCTTCATTTTTTGCCACTGTGAAGTTAAGGCCCTCTTTACCAGGGTGATCTTGCTCGACAAAAAACATAGAGATACCTGAAAGATTATCTGGGTCACCTTTAACTTTAGCTAAAACAAAAGCAACTCCGCCGCCGCCATTCGTGATAAAGATTTTTGATCCATTTAAAAGGTATGTGCCGTCGTCTTGAAGTACAGCAGAAGTTTTCATCATGCCAAGATCGGAACCACAGCCTGGTTCTGTTAAATTCATTGAGCCAGATATTTCACCAGAGATAACTTTAGGGATTAGTCTTTCTTTGGTTTCATCATCACAGTAGCGATAAATCATTTCACCCATAGAGGTAAAAAAGGCAATTTGTGATGAAGAGGCCATACAGCTTCTTGAGAGTTGACCTAAAAACATCATATATATTAAAGCAGGTGTTTCAAGGCCGCCATATTCTCTTGGAAGGGGAAGTCCGTAAACACTTAGCTCTTTCGCTTCTTTATAAAGTCTTTCAAGTGCAGGGCCTGGAACAGTTCTGCCATCGACAACTTTCCCTGCTCCTTCATTATTAAGCTGGTCGCCAATTTCTTTAACTGAGTTTGCGGCCCAGTCACCAGTAGAAGTAATAAGTTCTTCTAAAAACTGCTTAACATCGTCGGCAGTTTCAAAACCATCTTCTGTTGGAAACTCTGGGTAGTAGAGATTGATAATCGAATCCCAATCTACCGCATTGTTAAATAACCACTTCCATTCTGACTCATCGCTATAATAATTCACGTCTTTCTCCTTAATAATAAGAAGAAATTTTAGCATTAAATTTTATAGGAGGGTATAGGTGGCCTTACGGAGTATTCTGTCCATTCGCTCCGGCATTTGCGTCGTATTCTAGGATTTTGTTTATATCGCCCTGCTTAATGGTATTGGTCGTTTCTTGAACCTCTGGGGTAATTCCATTAGCAGAGAGGGCGTCTTGAATCGCTTTAACATGAGCTGCAGGATCAGAGGCTGATGCAGGGGAGGGTCCGCCTTGGGGGGCACCTGAACCGCTACCATAGGCAGAGCCAGCTAGCTCTAAGGCCATACCGGTTGTGTTTGATCCAGAATTACCTTCGCCATCTTCAGTCTCAATAAACCCGGAGACGATATTATTAAAATGAATTAACTCAGTATAACGATCAGTCCTACTGGTTAACTCTTCTTTTATATTTTTAAGTTTATCTTCAGTGTCTAAGTTTTTTTGTTGTCCGGTAACTGAGTCGACTTCTGCAACTTTTCCTTTTAGCTTGTCACTCACAGACTTTATGTAGGCTTCTCTTTCGGCCTCGTATCTTTTGTTGATTTCACTTACTAATTTATTAACAATATTTGGATCGTTTTTCATCTGAGAGATCTCTTCCTCAGTATAACCTTGATCCGTTAAGTATTTAGTTACACCTTCCTCATCTTGTACATTATCTGCGATTCTTTTTTGCATACCTCTAGAACGAAGATCAGCTTCTGCTAAGAGCTTGGCTGCTTCTTCTCTTTCTGCCTGATCAGTTGAAACAAACTCTTCGCAAAGGGACTCGTCTACAATTTTACCCGTATCATCCATGCATTTTTCAAACTCCTGCTTCTTTTCATCATTGGCCTCTTTAAAGCCAGATTCTTCCACAAGTTCCTTAGAAGTGAGGGTTGTGATCTGCTCATTTTTATTTGAGTCATATTCTTTAAGCTCCTGTCCTTGATCTAGACCAAGGCGAACACCCTGACCTCTGGCGATTCCAATATCATCCATTTTCTTTTTGATTCCATCTAGGGCGATAATATTTTGTTTAATTTGCTTCATGTAGGTAACAACATTGCAGGCCCTTGTTTTAGAAAGGTCGTAATCATCATTTCCATTTAGGGTAGAGTAAGATTGAGGATTACCACTACTGTCTCTGTCCTTTATAACGCCTGTTCCGTAACAAATATGCTTAAGGTTTCCCATACATTTATTATAATGAGATTGAGCTAGGGGCTGGTTTGTTGCTGGGTCAACGTCTTGGCTTTTAAGTCTTTCAATATTTTTCTTTCTAAGCTTCTTTAAATCATCTGTTAGCTTTGGAATTAGGTAGTCATTATCAACGTCCGCATCTAGACAATATGAAGAGATGGCCTGAATAACATTCTTACTTAGCTGTGACTTGTAAAGTTCATGGTAAACCATATGGTCGGCCACTTTAAGTTTTCCTTTTTCAGCTTCTCCATAAATCTCTTTTTTAAGTTTTTCGGTTAGATATTCATTTAGTTTTTTAAAGGCGGGATCTTTTTTAGCTTCTTTTAAAAAACCACTATCAAGGGATTCGAATTTATCTTTGTTCATGTCCGGACTATCACCCTTATAGTTTTCTCCCACGGCCTCAAGTTGTTCCGTAACCGCCCCTTTTTCATCTTCAGATAGCTTGTAGGCATCACTGACAATAGTCTTTGAACTATCACTAGGGTCTGGAATTTTCCCATCCCAGAGACAATCACTAACGGCAGCATCTAGTTTGTCAGTTCCTAGTAACTCTTTACATTGATCATACTTTTCTTTAGCCGCGCCGGACTCAAGAATTAGTTCTAGTCGGTTTTGATTGGCCTGAAGAGAGCCCTGTGGCCCTTCAACTGCATCGGGGACGCCGCCAACGGGAATAGCATTTTCGGCCCAAAGTAGGGGAGACGCCAAAAGGCTGAATAGATAAAAGATTACCCTTAGTTTCATACTTAAATTATCGGTTATTTTTGGGTATTTCTTGAGCGTTTTCCTTTGAGGGGGAGTCATTTGAGTAAAGTTTATTAATTTAAGCTACTTAGCTGGTCTAAAACATTTGCCAAGAGGGCTCCCAATGCCTCCAAAAATAGGCTATAACGCCTTCATGGATACGAATAAAGCAATTGTAAAACCAGTGGATGAAAGCCAGCTAGATTCAATTATAGAGAGCCTGGGGATTCCTGAGATTAGCGCTGACGTTCTAAAGACAGCGACTCTTGGAAATTTTGTCCTTGATGAACTTAAGACGGCCATAGATGAAACAGAAAAACCGATTCACTAAAGCGCCGGCCCTTGATAGCATAAGCTTATGAATTTTAAAGAAAGGGCTATTTACGTACTCCCCATATCGATAATAACGATCGCTATTGATCAGTGGACCAAGTACTTGGCCGTTGTGAACTTAAAGGGAATGCCTGAGATTCCATTTTTAGGTGGTTTCTTTAGGCTTATGTTTGTGACCAATAGAGGCGCTTGGGGCTCACTTGGATCAGATTGGCCCGAGCCGGCAAGGCTAGCGGCCCTTATTGTTATACCCGTAATTTTCATTCTTCTCCTTGGCACCTATATGTTTTGGCCTAAAGTGAAGATTAGAAAGTTTGAACTTATTGCTTTTAGTTTTATTTTAGCTGGAGGGGTAGGGAATATGATTGATCGAATCCACGCTGGAGCGGTTATAGACATGCTCTGGATGGGCTTTGCTCAGTATCGATATCTTCAAACTAACGTCTTTAATATCGCCGATGTGGCCATCATGATTGGCTTCTTTATTGTGGCCACCGAGTGGGTAGTTACTTCTGTAAAATCTATTTTACGTAAATAATGTAAAAGAATTACCATTGGGTTGTTATTGGTGAGGCCTTTAGGTACAAAGCCCCTGCTTATATATCGCGGGGGAATTTTATGAAAACACTTATCAGTAGTTTGGTAGTAACAGCATCAATCATCGTCATTTCTACAATTGTATTTTTACCGGCCTTTCAAGCCTAAGATACTGGAATCATGAATATCCAAGGTTAATACTAAAGTATTCTGCACTTTAAGCCGTAAAGTCGGTGAGGAGAGTGAGAATGCAGCATTCAAAAGGATTGATTCCTTTATTATTCATTTTGCTATTTTCCAGCGGTTCATTCGCTGATGAGATATCTCATCTTGAGAATCCTCTCCAATTCTTCAAAAAATACTACACTAAAGAGCAGCTAAAAGAGATCCACAAGCTCAATATGAAAGTTCTCGTGGAGATCGAAAAGAAGACAAAATATCCACCAAAGATGGAAAAAGAGCAGGCCCGAATCAATTGGATGAAGTACGCCTTTCCTTTGATAAATTCTGCAAACGCCCTTGGTATTAACGGAAGATGCTTTTTTGGTGGCTGGATGACCGATCAAGGTAAGACTTGGTGTCATGAGCCTTGGAGATATTCTGAAGTTCAAGACATAAAAGACTTTGGACCCACTTATAATAGTGAATACTTTTGCGGTGGAAAGAACCTGTTTAGATGTAATCCTACTATTTTTGGTATGCCAAAAAAACCAAACCCCAAACTAGGAAGAAACCCGGATAGAGGGATATGTATCAAGATATCTTCTTATGATCATGTGACAAGAAAATGTACTGAACAGGCGATGAAGTACTTAGACGAATTTGTCGAAGAACTAGAAAAAGACAGCAAGGGACTATCTAGTTTTTTGAAACATACAGCAGAGATTCTTAGATACTGTGAAGTTGATAAGCTTGATTATTGCGCGAAACTAAAAGAGTATTTAGAGTTAGTTACTAAAAAAGCTGCAGAATGCGAAAAGGCACAGGCAGGGGAATTACTACCTAAAGTTGATCCGCCTCTTGATGCGGATGACTTAGACAAAATTGTGATTAAGCTAGAGCCAACACCGACACCTGCTCCCACTCCTGTAAAGGTCGATAAGCCAATTCCAACACCGATTCCAACCGCAGTGGTAACACCAACACCAGTTGTAACACCAAAGCCTGAGCCTACGAAGAAACCTGAGCCAACTCTAGACGATAAAATTGCTAAATATAGTAATAGTTATGGCACGCAAAAGATGATTGAAAGAATGAGAGAAACTTTTACTAAAAATTGTAGTGACAAAGGTTGCATAGGATCAAAAACAAATATTCCAACAGGAAACTGCTGGCGTCATGTTAAGCATGGTGTAATGGCCGGTGGCTACGCAAGAGTGTATATGGAAGATCTAAAAGTCGATTATCCTTATACGAGAACGGCAAGTGCAAAGTACGCCGGCAGAGACTTTTTTGACGATCCTAAGGTTGGCTTCACTAATTTACTAAAGACTGAGAAATACAAAAATATGAGTTCCACTGATGCACCAAAGGGAGCTGTGTTAGTCTATGAGGGTGGAGCTCACGGGCATATTGAGGTTAAAACTGCTGATAAAGAATATATTAGTGATTTTAGAGAAAGTAATCCAATTGATGCCAGTAATCCCTATAGAAGAACAACAAGAAAGCTCATAGGTGTGTATGTCAAAATTGATTAAAACTTCTTTTATCTTTTTATTATTTTGTCAGGTCGCAAGAGCTGATATCAATAAATATCTTCCCCTTAAAAAAGGGCATTTACCAGCCGTGTACAAAGTTATTGGAAAGTCTGTCACTGAATTAGAAAAATCAAAAAGCGAAGTTCTTCTTGGAAAAATCTTAGATGTTTATATTCAGCATCACAAGTTTGATAAAACTTATTACTTCTACGAAATCTTAGCTCCATTTTATGGGAAGAATAAACCTATGGTTATGAAGGCCCTTAAAAAGTATAAAAAGAAAGATAGGGACCTGGCCATTCAAAATTTAAACTTTGCCTTAAAAGAGTTTATAAATGGAAATGGGTAGATAATGAATTTTTTAATATCCGTAATATTAATGATGCTTATAACTTCTTGTTCAAGCGATAGTAAAATGATTGCCGTTCAAGAGAGAAACACTTGGTTCATGCAATATCCTGGAGAGGAAGATGCGGCTCTGCCAATTTATTGTATGGCCAATGAGCATGAAAAAGGAGCTTCGCCAGTATGTTATCAGGCCAAGCTTGAAACAGGAAAACATCCAATACCCATTAAAGTCCAAAAGAAACCTCAGATGGAAGCAGTTAAGACCCAAGAGGACCTACCAAATACAGCCGTAGAGCTTGATAATAGATAATCGGCTTCATTGATTAAATCTTGTACAGTGACTTGTTTTTTACAGGTTTTATATTCTCTAAAACACTGAAATCAGAAAAAATTTTGGCATATAGTATGCATCTTTCAATCATGTATTGAGAAATAACGAGAGAGAATCATATGAAAAATTTAATTTGTATTCTAAGTCTAATATTGCTTACTTGCGCTTCTGCCTTCGCGCAGGATTTCAAAGTAGGGGACCCTGTGAGAGTTGGCGCTCAAGAGGGGATAATTACTCAAATTAAAGACGGCCGGGTTTATTTAGAGATGAATAAACAAGTTCAACCTAGAACTGGTAGTGTTAAAGATATTCAGGCCTTTAATATGCGTCTTAATATGAATAAATTTAATGCTACCGCAATTTCATTAGTGCCACTTGAAACTAATAAAGACAGTGAAATTAGACCTTCAGATAAGGTTCTAATAAAGGATAGTAGAGTTAACTATTACCGAGGTAATATTCGAATCAATGCCATAGAGTTTGAAGGTAAGGTCCTAGATCTATACGCTAATGGATTTGCCAAAGTTGAGTATTCACAGATTCGCGAACTATCATCAAATGGAGTTTTTCCACAGGATTTACCTGATACTCAGATTAAATTGATAAAGCTAGAAGACGTTTCAACTAAGAATATTACACCGCTAGGAAGTGGCGCTTTAGTCGATTTCTTTGCTACTGGAGACGATATTATTTGTACCAATAATCGTGGTCAAGAATTTGGCGGGAAAATTATAGAGCTATATAAGTCAAATGAAGCCAAAGTTAAATTCACATTTACTTACGCAGGTGATGTTGAAAGAAAGATCAATGAGGTGGAAAGCATTATTGAACTAGATAGCTGCGACGGAGCAACAAGAGACTCAAGAATGGCAAAAGCTGAAAAAGAAATTGAAGTTAACGGAAGCGGCGAAGATAAAGAAGTTTCATCTGCAAAAAGAGAAGCTAGGAAGTCACCAAAAATTGAATATTATTATGAAGACGGGAAGCTTAAATCTAAGATTATTTCAAAATAGAGTCTAAAATATCTACCTGAGCTTACCCCATATAATGGTAATTATGGGGGGTAAGCCCTAGGTAAAATAGCCAGAATCAGCTTATTCCTGCAATTTTAGCATTAGACCACTACCCAGTATCTTATGTCCTTTTTTATTAAAATGACTGCCATCCTTAGCAAAGATACCTGATGTTTTATAAAGCTTTTTAATAATCGGTTCATCCAGTTTTTTGAGCCCTAGCTCGGCCGTAAATATATCGTAAATATCGCGTAATGGACTCGCCCCCGAAACATTAAAAATCCTAATCTTTTCTAGACCAACTAACCCTATTATTTTTTTAAAAATTTCTATGGTATGTACGGCCTCTTTTTTCACAAATTCCAGGTCAATAGATCCATCCGTAATTTTAACTTCCAAAGTTTTAGAATCAAGCCTAGCTTTAATCTTATAAAAATTTGAAACAAAGAAATCCGCAGATCTAAAAAATTTGAGCATCTGGTACAGCTTAAACTTACTGGACAATTCACTATGTCTGATTTCACGATTATTGATGAAAAAACGTCGATCAAAATTGACGGCATTTTGTGAGTCTAGCTTTGTTAGCTGATAGGAGTTGTTTATAATGTCATTTGAACAAAACTGAATAAGAACTAGGTCTGGTTTTAAGTCATTGAGAAAAAGCTTTAAGCTCAAGTACTCTTGGTAGGTGCCATAACCAGCGGCCCCAAACGCATAAACATTATACTTCTCTTTGAACGATTCATAATAAATTTCGGTTTGATTTACATCTAATCCCTGAGTGTATGAATCGCCAATTACCAACAGAGTTTGTTTGTCGGGATTATGCTTAGTGGGAAAGCCTCTAAAGCCCCTATGATCAGTAAAATAGTAAATAGGGTCATGACCAACAAAATGCAGCTTTTTTTTCGTCATGCGCACCTCTAAGGGTCTCCAATCAAGCCTTGCGTCCGGTACCAGAGGGTAAACTCCCCTATTGCTACCGAGGGCCCATCCATGTGCACGTAGACCTATTTCTAGCATTAAGAAACAGGCCAATATGGAGACAATAGGCATAATGATTTTCATAGCTTAGATTATAACCATTTTCTTTAAATAATTACTGTAGTTTTAGCCGTATTTTGACGATAATTCTTCAATGTCAAAAAGACTAATCACACTTCTATTTATTATCTCTTACTCCAGCGCTTTTGCTGGTGGATTTGAGGGTCTTTACGACGATGGTAAATGGAACTTCATCAAAGAGAAGAAAGGCTTTAAAATTTATAGCCGTGAGATGCCCGGATCGGACATTCTTGGCTTTAAAGTTGAAGGAAATATTGATGCTCCAATTATAGATGTTATGGCAACTCTTAGGGATGTGCAGCTCGCTACAGAATGGCAACCAGATCTTAAAGAGAAAGTAACAATTAAAGAAATCGGAGATGACGAGGCAGTGACATACTCTAGAGTTGATATGCCATGGCCCTTGGATGATAGAGATTATGTCATTCATAATAAGTTGCTAGTTCATAAAGAAAAGAAACTGCTTTATGTGATTTCAAAATCAACTGATATCAAAGGTTGGGAAAAAGGAAGAAGAGCAGTTAGAGCTCATATTGGCTATTCGAATATCGGGCTTAGGCCAATTGCAAATAATAAGACTTATGTTGAATGGACTCTTTTTGGTGAACCAAATGGAAATATCCCTAACTGGATAGTTAACTTTTATCAACAGTCCTTTCCTATAGGCTTTTTTAAGGCCGTATCTGAAAGAGCTAATAGTAAAAAAATCCCCGTATTACCTGGTCTTAAGAAAAAGCTTACTGAGTTAAATTCTGTTTTAAAAAAAGATAAAAAAAGGGCCACCGCTAGTAAATAAAAAAGGGAGTTACTAGAACTCCCCTTTATATTTTCCATAATTTCATACTAACTTATTCTTCATATTCAAGACCATATTTCTTAGCAAGTCCTTTAGGAACTGCGCCTAGTCTTTGTTCTTTTCTCGTCTTTGCTCTTTTCGCTTTTTCCCGATTGATCGAGTACTCATCATCAGGCTCTTTTGCTATAACGAAATTTGCCAACCGATTAGTATATCTTCCAGTATGACAGCTAAATAGTGGTGGAAACTTTGCCATAGCAAAATCTTTCTTACCTTTTGATGGTTCATTCCAGTTTCTAGATTGAGTCAGAAGTCCGGCCGCCAATACTTTTTGAATATCAGAAAAACGGTCTAAGTTAAGACCAGTCTCTTCATAGAACTTTGAAAGCCCACTATTCTTTTTATTTCCTAGTGAGTTTTGATGAATAAAAGCTTTCTTACTTCTGAAGTTACAATTATCAGTTACAGCTGGGTTCATCTCCGCAAGGATCTTTCCAAGACTTACCAGGTGTTCATACTTAGAAGTTTTTGTTGCGCCTTTTTCTGCAAGCACAGGAAGTTTGTCAGCACCAGCTAGCTCGTTAAGCTCATCGTAATAAGCCGGAAACCTTTCGTAGTTAGAAGACTTATAACCTAACCTTTTAGCATAAGTCTCCGAACCATAAACGAATCGACCATCTATAATGACGGCATTTAAATCTTTGGCATATGCTTTTCTTACAATATTTGTGTAAGGGTTTTCGCTATACTTTCTAAGAGCGATAACTGTTCCCATTGCACCAACTTTTAATTGCCCGATACCATGCTCTTTTTTAGAAACATCGATATCAAAATGATTAATCATTTTAGCTGGATTTTCAGTAAGCATTAAATAAAGCTCTTCATCATCAAAGTACTTTTTAAGTCCCGCGCTATAGGGATCTTTATCAATATAAGCTGCTGCTAACTTAATTTCCTCTAAGATTCCTCGAGTACCAGTAGGAAGCCAATCGGAACCAAGTGACATCGTTATACCAGCTTTCTTGGCCTCTAAGATATCTAAGGTTTCTCCGTAAAGGAGAAGATTTGAGTATAGAGACCATATAAGTCCCATGCCTTTATTCGCCATATGTTTATAGTGCTTTTTATCAATACCTACACCATGTACAAAATTTACATATTTTTGGTCTAGACCCATAAGTTTGACGAGTTCGAACTCAACCATATTGTAAGGATCTTTTCTTCTTCCTTCGGCAAGATGGGCAATCACAGCTGCGCGATTTGACTTAGCCAAATACTTTTTTCTACCTGCAATGGTTTTATGAATCCAATACGTATAACGAAGAAACTTCGGGTGAACTTTCTTAAGATCACATTTTGTTGTCAAAAGCTTTTTATCAGAAAGCTTCTTCAGGGCCGTAGTGTTTACGGTCGAAGCGCTTACCCCTGGAATGTCGCAGTACTTATTCACGTATTTAGCTAATTCTGCTTCGTAAGTACTCCCCTTTTCTATACCAGGTTTTAGAGCATCCCAAACAAAAACCATTTCGTTGGGTAAAACTAAATCGGTAGGGGCCTGAACTTTATCTTTCTTAGAGATATAAGAGTCTTTATCTTCAACCTGCATAATGGCGAAGTCTGCAATACAGCCTGAAGGTCCTTGAAGATATGTTGTCCCTGTAACCATAGCCTGAAGTTCAGACCATCTGAAGGCTGCACAGTTCATGGGTTTACCAAAACCAATCCAAGGATTCATATTTCCAGAAACAGAATATTTGTATTTACTCCATCCTCTCCATTCAAAACGATTTTGAAACTGACCTTCGGCTAAATCCCATACATCGATATTATTTTGTTTAGTATGGTTATGCAGATCGATTAGTCCCGGATACAAAAAATCAAAAGTTGTTTTGCTGTATGATCCAGGTGAAGTGTACTTGGCAACGACTACTGTTGCACCTTCGTCCTCATACTTCTTTTTAACTTTTTTGTAGGTAGTTGAACTTTTAATAGGCTCAACTGCCGTGATTACTCTATCTTTAATTTCAATATAGCCTAATCTGTATTTTTTTCCGTTTAAATCTTCTTTTTTTAAATATCTTCCAGGAATATTACCGAAGACAACCGTCGTTTCAGCCAGAAGCGTTAGGCTAAAAAGAAGAGCTGATAAACTTATTAGTATTTTCATTTCTACCTCTTACCTATTTTCGATTAAATAGCTGTGAGCTATTTTGTTTAAGATATCAGCGCAAACCTGAACTGAGTTTACTTGATTAAAAGAAGCATCAGAGCCTTCAATATCACCCGAATCAGGGAAGTCGACATTCTCTAGAGCCTTCATTGCCACTTTATATGTATAGCTTAGCTTTAATCTCTTCAGAGTTTCATAAAATCTCTCTGGTGATTTTCCTGAGAGTCTCTCCGTATCTAGGGCCCAGTTAACCATTTTGGTGACTCTGTTCTTATGTCTTTTTTTAGTAAGAACAAATTCATAGTAAGCTTCGATTCTTGCAGCTAAATATTGAATAAGATCTCGTGTTTCTCTTGCCTTAATTTTTGCGTAAGCATCTTTAGTTACAGATGCTAGACCATCTACACGAAACTTATCGATAGCCTTCTTATACTCCCCAAGAATATATTCTAATGACTCTAAGTTAAGGTTTACGTTTTTATCAAATCCAACGACGAGAGGGTCTAGCTCAAGAATCCCTTCGGCCTTACTCATTACTTCAAATGCGGCCACGATTCTGTGAAACTTTGGCGCGATAGCGATATCGTTGGGAACCCATACGGCCTCGGCCATACCCTCTCCATCATAAGCACTTATTTCACTAAAAAGATTTTCTGTTCTTTCTAAGAAGTTTTCAAAAAGATAGTAGCGAGGATTTGTTTGATCCATCCCAACTTTTAAGTCTTCGATGTTTTGGATTAACAGGTTTAGTCTTTGATGAGCATTAAGCTCCGTAATTTTAAAGTTCTCAATATAACTTGAGACTGTTCTGCCTTTCAAATCCACGCTTTTACTGGCACAGCTAACAAGCATTATCGAGGCTAAGAATAGTAATATGGGAAGTTTTAAAAGCTTCACAAAATCCTCCTTGATTCTGCAAA
>JAIBDQ010000051.1 GCA_024686135.1 Halobacteriovorax sp.
AAAAGCTCTTCATCGCTAGGCATTTTACAAGCCTTAGTAATAGTACCCATACATGAATCAAGCATTGATTTGTCACTAAGTGCGCCGCCTTTTCCTTTTTTATTGCTGGGGATGGCAGCCTTGCAATGAGCTGGAGCTTTAGCCTCAAAAATCTCATCGCATTCAATAGTGACTTCATTTCCGCAATATTTTTTTCTAAGCTCAAAGCATTCCGTGGCTTTACTGTTTTTAGCTCCATCAACTACTTCTTTACCGCAGGCCTTAGTCATTTCTTTTTTGAATTTTGACGTACAGGCCTCTAGGCTAAGCCCCTTTTTCACACAAAGTGCATTCGTTGCTTCTTCGCAGCTTACACTCTTTGAACTTGCTTTCTTCTCTGGTTTATACATTTCTCTACTGTAGAGAAACTTGTCCGCATGAACTTTTCCGCAGGCCTTAACAAAGCCCTGGTACTTCTTTTTGACACAAGAACCGATATTCAAATTAGCGCTTGTACATTCTGTATACTTAAAATAGTCACAATCGCTAAGGCCTTCTAGTTGCTCAGCGCTTACCTTATCATCTGCGATTAGTTGCCAACTTAAGATACAGACCAAAAGTATGATCAATTTACGCATTTTTCTCTCCATGTAATTCTTAGGTCTTATGATAATGCAAAAACCTATTTTTTGGTTAATCCAACTATATTTGGCAGTGGTTTTTTTAATTTTAAGTATTCTAATTATCCAACAACCCCATCTAAGTATATGATTATACTAGAGATGGCTTAAAATTTGTGTAAAATAGATATTTTTAAAACTCAATTCGGCGTAATCCACCCGGTTTGGGCTTAAAATATAGACTAATAAGAATTCTAGAACTTATTAATTTTAGGAGATGGATGATGAAATCCTTCAACCGGGCAAAAAGAGTAATTATTGTGTATGTTTTGAACCTTGTACTTATCGCAGTACAAGTCACGGCCATTGGCGGAGCTATACCAAGTTATGCCAACGACTCAATTACTACTTCCGGAAGTACTTCAAACGAAAAAGAAACTATCAACTCAGCATTTGTTCCTCCAGGTTTTACTTCAGAAGATTTTAAAGTTGTTGAAGAAGTTAATCGTATTGCTAAAGAGAACCGCGAACGTGAAATGAATAGAAATGATAATAAAGAAGATGTCGAACATGATATCTCTTCATCAAAATGTCGCACACAAGCTGCCAATCGCCGTGAAAGAATGACTGATATAACGAACTACCGTTCAGTCACTGGTCAACAAGGCTACGATGAAATCTGTCGACTTCGTCAGAAACTAGCGAGGCAAACAGGTGGTCCAACTGTTTCTTGTAGCGGTTTAGCGGATATGGAAGGAAACTCAGCAGACATCAACAGAAATGGAGAACTTCAAGGTTTAGAGAATCGCTACAAGGCTGATCCAGGTGCTCAGGTTGCTGGGTTTGATACTCCAGATTGGGCTGCAAAAAAAGAAGCCGCAGAAAAAAGATTAGCTGAAGCAAAAACTGAGGTAGTTGCAAAAAGAAAAATAGTTCCTGTTAAGTTTCGTGCCTATGAACAGAAGAAAAACTCTTGCGAAGGAAGAAATTTTGGTTGTACCAATAGAGCAGATCGAGAGGAATTAGAAAGATTAAGAAATGATTATATGACTTCTGCAAGGGGTTTAGTAGAAGCTGAGAAAGAGTTTAAGGCCGCAAAAAAGCATCATGATGATTTTGGGAAACCTCTTAGATCAGAAAAACAAAATATGGCAGGAGCTGAAACTGACGTTCTATCTAATAAGGCCAATATGGTTGCCACGGATAACTTCTCAGGAGCTTCTGAGGGGGCCAATGGAAATTTAACGGGCCCTGTCTTCGAAACGAATGAAGAATTAAAAAGTGCTATTGGAAGATACACAGCAAATGCTGCTGAGTTTGCTCAAGAAAAAATGGAGTTTGTAAGAGAGCTTGAGTTTCAGAATCAACAGCGTGGTGAATATGAAATATATGAATTAGCGCTAAAGGATTATGACAAGGGTTCAAAGGGTGGAAAGATGGCCCTTTCAAACTTAGATGTCATGGCCATGGCCTCTGCCGCGATCAAAAAACTTAAATGTAATACAAAAGATGACTTTGAATCAAAGGCCTATCATATCTTTAGAGCCGCTTCAGCGACCTATGTTGCTGCGATTATCAGAGATAAAGGATCAAATCAAGATTTCAATCAATGTATTAAAGATGAAATTTTTAATAAAGATGAAAATGATGAAAAAGAAGAAAAAAATGATGATCAATTTGAGGCTGTAGAAAAAGGCCTTAACTCCCATACACAAATTGTAGATTCGATGTGTATGACCGTTAATCCAGATCCGGATAATATACCTACTGTAAATGGAACTCCAGTGGTTCCTAGAGAAAGAGTAGAGCATTTAAAGAAAGTTTGTGATGCCTCTGCTGGGATTGGCTGTACTGCTGGTCAAGAGGAAGGCTGCGCTCCTAGAACTAGAGAGACTGCTCTTGAGATGTATCAAACAGCACTAATGATCGCCCAGCATGAATTATCAGACAAAAGGCAATTGGTAGCAACCGCTGAAGCCAATGTTAAGAAAGGTAAAAAGAAGATAAAGACTACTAAGAGAAATATCATGATAACAAATGCCTTATTTGTTATGCACAGTATTTTAAGTAAAGTCTTTAAAGCCACCGGTACAGCGAAAAACTCTTCACCCTGTGGTTGTGGTATGCCGGATATTATTATGTCTATTTGGCATAATAAGAAAAATATTTTTTGGGTTGGCTTAAATATGTATTTCCTAAGAGAGCTGGTTAAATGGACCAACTTTACGAAAAAATGGCAAAAGAAATTAGAAAAAGCAAGAAACCATACTCACCTAGCTTGTAATTACGACGAAGCCGTAGCCGCTCACGGAGGCCATGTGGCTTTCGCTGAAGATACGAAAAGAAAAGCTGAAGAAGCATACCGAAAATCCAAAGAAGAAGTCATGGGCTTTATGGAAAAGGAAAATCTCGGTCCATTAGATAAGAAAACCGGATACTTCAAAATGCCCAAAGGTATTAGTAAAGAACAGGAGAAAATTGCTGTTCAAATTTATCTAAAAAAATATTTAACGCTAGCAGGTAAAACTGCCATGAATATGGTATTTCCTAACGCGTTTGCTGAGGACTCCAGTACAGGTAGTAATAATGAAACAGCGCTGCCTACAGGAATGGAGCAGACCCAGCGTTCCGCTATGGCCGCAGGTATGGCCATTGGATCAACATCTTTTTATCACTTTGTCCTAAGACAAAATGAGCATTGGCAAGAACAATCTTTTGATGCTGATGGAAAAGAAGGTGCCGGGACTGGATACAAGCATAACGACAACCCAATAATGTACTGTAATGAAGGTGGCGATTCAGGTAACTGCATCAGAGAAGGAACTTTAGGTATGGCCACTCCTGAAACTAGAATCCATACCATCACAAAAGCTGTAGCACTCGTTCAAGAAAACTTAAGCGGCTTATTGGAACATTTAGATACGGCCGTTGGTCAAAGGGATAAATACGTTAAGCTTCTTAATCAAATGAGGAATGCTATGACTCTAGGCCGTCAAGGTATGGACACTCAACTTGAAGAAAAGCCTGTTGTAAGGATCGCTTCATGTATGAAAAAAGGAAATGGCGGCTCTTTTGAAATCGATAAAACCTGTTCTTGTCAGGCCACTGGAAGCTGTGCCAGCTTACAATATCCAGATATTGGAGAATTCTCTCCTGGGGTTATGGCCGAGAATGAAGCAGCCGTTAAGAAGTTCGCTGATGCGGACCTTAGTGGGAAACTGGACCAAGCCAATGTTGCCGCTGGAGAATTAAACAAGAACTCAAATGCGGTTCGAAGAAAGATTCGAGATAACTTTAAAGAGTTAAATAAAGAAAGAGAAAAGAATAATAAAAAGAGTATTGATTACTCTAAGTCTGCCAAAAAGCAACTTATTGCGAGTAGAGCAAAATCAATGATGTCTTACTCTAAACTCTTTCCATCAAAGTTTAATTCTGAGAAAACACGCGGTGGTCTTTCTTCATATTATAACGACGCCAATATGGGTGCAGGAGATGGAGTTGTTAAAAAGCAACCTGTACTTGCGGCCGTAGGCAATACAAGCTCAGGGGCTTCTTCGGGCTCTGGAGGAAAAGGTTCTCTAGGGAAAGGTTCTGGTGATTCTAATGAAAATGGAATTGGCTTTGATTTTGATTTTGGCGTAGATGACGGTGGACTCTCCGCTGAAGAACTCGCTAGGCTTAAAAAAGAACGTGAAGATGCCGAAGCACTAGCAAACATATCTAAAGGTCAATCTGAAGGTAATAGTGCTAGATACAATCACGAAAGAATGCTTTCAGGCAATAGGTTAGCTGGTGATAATACTGGAATAAATAGGGATACTAAAAAGAATATTTTTGGGATTATTTCGAGTCGATATAAAAAATCGGCCTTCCCTATCTTCTTAGGGGATAGCGCTCTATAATATCCCCTATGAGCAGCAAACGGATCAAGTTAAGAAAGAATCAAAGTAGCTTTCCACTGGAGACCTTCCAGGATTCCAGTCTTATGAATTTAGATCTTATCGCCGAGGGACTTGATTCACTTCCAACCGGTTGGAAGGCCCTTACAAACTTAGAAAACTTAAGTATTCAATGTGCCAATATTACTGAGATCCCAGGAGAGATTTTTGAGCTTCCAAAATTAAAGATTCTAAAAATTAAAAATGGAATAATTCAAAAACTGCCATCTGAAGTAAAAGTTAGTAAGTCCATTTCAAATCTCCAGCTTAATAATAACAAGCTTGAGACTCTTCCCCTCTGGTTTGGTGACTTATCTTTTCTTGAAGTCCTAGACCTTTCAGGAAATAAGCTCTCAGACTTACCTAAAAGCTTTGAGAGCTTGCAAAGCCTTAAGCGCCTAAACATAGATCGCAATTCATTTGAACAGCTCCCAGAGGAGTTAGAAAGACTAAAAGGACTGCTTCATCTCTCCTTAGATAATAACCCCTGGTTGCCAGAGGAAAAGGATAAGATCTTTAAAACTTTTAAAATTTGGTTTTCTTAAATTAGACTCTAATTCTTGAGTTCGCTCTACGAAGACGATCAAGTAACGTATGAACGAGGGCCTTATACCAAGCGGGAAGAGCGTTAAGGGTCTTTTCAAATTTCTCACTTGGAATCACAGTAAGAACACATTCAGAAATGGCCTTTACACTGGCAGATCGCGGCTCTTTATCTAAGAAACTCATTTCCCCTACAACTTCACCAGAATATATGGTTCCGATTTGAATAGTCGTATCGCCTTTTCTTTTAAAAACGGCCATAGTTCCAGACTGAAGAAAAAACATCTGAGTAGACTCTTCCCCTTCACGAATTAAATATTCTTCTGAGTTTAATGAAATGGTCGAATCATCTGACATTGAATCTCCTATCAACTTTAATATAGACATTATACTTCAAGCTTCAAGTTTAGAAAGAAAAAATGGCCCCTTAATTATCTTAAGGGACCATTTTTATCTATTATTGAAAGTTTACTACTTTATCTGATTCTGACCAATGCCCTTTTAGTATGCCTTCCTCAAGAGAGCCTTCTAAAAGTTTACGACTTAGTGGTCTTGTTACAAGTCGATTAAAGACTGACTTAAGCGGTCGTGCACCATACCTCTCATCAATTCCGCGGCTGGCCAATGCCACAACAACTTCATCATCTAGTTCTAATTTTAGTTTTTTACTTTGAAGTCTCTCATTTAAAAAACTTAATTCTTTTCTGACTAAGTTATTAATAACGTCACCTTCAAGAGCGCTGTAGTCTAAAATTGCATCCAACCGTCCTAGTACTTCAGGCTTAAAATCTAACTCTACATCTTTACTGTTCGTGGTGAGCAAAATAATTGTATTCTTAAAATCTATTGTTCGGCCTTTATTGTCGGTCAATCTTCCATCATCTAAAATTTGTAATAGGATATCTGAGAAGTCGCCATGAGCCTTTTCAATTTCATCGAACAAGATGACAGCATAAGGCTTTCTCCTTACAGCTTCTGTTAACACTCCACCTTCGTCGTACCCGACATAACCTGCCGGAGCTCCAATGAGCTTAGATACAGAATGCTTTTCAGAGAATTCAGATAAGTCAAATCTAATCAAATTGGCTTCACTATTAAATAGAAATTCACTTAATGCTTTAGCCGTTTCTGTCTTTCCTACACCTGAAGGTCCTCTTAATAAGAAACTACCAAGGGGACGACTATTATCAGCCAGGCCAGCATGAGAGGAAATAAGTGTTTCTGCAATCTCATGAAGAGGTTCATTCTGACCAAATACTCTTTCCTTCATATAGGATTCAAGTTCCAAAATATTATCTTGCTTACTCTTTAAAATCTTTTCAACAGGAATTCCTTTTTGCCTTGATATAACTTGGGCAATATCTTTCTTACTCAGAACCCAATCATGGGCGGTTCCCTCTAGCTGACTTTGAAGTTCCGGAATAACACTGTATTTAAGCTTTCCTGCTGTCTCATAGTCTTGATTTCTTTCAGCCTGACTAAGTTCAAAGTTATAGCGCTCTAATTGATTCTTAAGTTCACTTAACTTTTTAACTGAGAGTACTTCTTTTTCCCAGACGGCCTTTTCTTCTGCAAATTTCTTTTCTAAAACTTTGATTTCTTTTTGAATTTCTTTATTGGAAGAGTTTACCTGAGAGTAGATCTTTTTAGTTCTAATCTCCCCTTCAAGTTCAACAAGTTTTGCCGGCATAGCCTCTGCTGATAATTTAAGAGCACTTGAAGCTTCGTCCACAAGGTCAATGGCCTTGTCAGGTAAATTCTTATCCGTTATATATTGATCAGAGAGCATTACTGAATTAAAGATCGCATCATCAGATATTTTTATACCATGATGTATTTCAAGTTTTTCTCGAATTCCCATTAGGATCTCTATAGCATCTTCTTTACTTGGCTCATTTACCGGCACTGATCTAAATCTTCGATCAAGGGCTGAGTCACCTAAAATAAATTTTTGGTATTCCTCCGGAGTAGTCGCGCCAACGCAGTTCAGCTCACCTCTTGCAAGTGCAGGTTTTAAAAGATTGGCCGCATCCATAGCGCCATCGGTTTTGCCTGCCCCAACTAATTGATGAATCTCATCAATAAAAAGTATCACTTCACTGGCCTTACTTTTAACAAACTTAAGAAGTGCTTGAAGTCTTTCCTCAAACTCCCCTCTAAATTTAGTTCCGGCCATTAGCGATCCCATATCTAATGAATAAACAGTCTTGCCCATTAAGACTTCAGGGACCTCTCCTTTAACAATGGCATCGGCAAGGCCCTCTACTATTGCCGTTTTTCCTACCCCTGCAGAACCGACGAGAACAGGATTGTTTTTTCCTCTTCTACCTAAGATCTCCATGACGGCCCTAATTTCTTTACTACGTCCTATCACTGGATCAAGCTTTCCTTCGCTGGCGAGCTCATTTAAGTTAGTGAGAAAAGCGGGTACTTCTGATTCCTCTTCTTCACTATTTAAAGAACTGTAGTCGATATTTAATTCTGGAAAGATTTGAGGCATAAATTTTAAAAGGTCTGTCTCAGTAACTTCTTGCCTTCCCGCCTGGATAGCGTTTGAGGAAGCATGGGTCATCCACTCACTAAAATTTGATGCTGGCCTTAACTCGGTGAAATCAACGGGTTTTGAAACAATTGGTAGTTTGCCCAAAAGAGTATCTATATCTTTTTTATGTTTTTTTAATTCTCTAGAAACAAAAGAAGAAGGATTACTCATTAGCCCATATAGTAGGTGGGCAGCATCTAGGCTTGAGTGCTTTCTTTTTTGTACTTCAGCTTGAGCAATATCTAATGCACCTGCAACAATACTATCAAATTTATTCATAACCCCTCCGACTTAATTATTTCAGGCACTTACAGCATATCCTTATGCTTCATGGCCCCCTCTATTTATAAGATGGGGTCGTTCAAAATTTTGTCAAGAACAAGACTTAAATATAAGATGGTTCAAAATTCTAAACTTAGGTTTTCTATATGAAGTTATTTGTTTTAATTGTAGCCATTTTATTTTCAGCGAGCGCTTTTTCAAAATACCCAAGTGCTAGTTTTGATAATCCCCGTCAGACAATGAATTATTTTTTAAAAACGATGAAGGGTTATAAACTTGGTGATCTAAATGCCATTGACCTTGCTATTAAGTCTCTTAATACATCGAAGCTAGATCCGGCGACAAAAGAAGAATCCGCGAGGCTTGCTGCGACCAGAATCATCAACACTTTAGATCGCCTTGAGTATATTGATGTAAATAAGATACCGGACTCCCCAGAGGGTGAAGTTTGGTATTACAAAAAACATTCCGTAGAAATTGATGGCATCTACCAAGAAGTAGAAATTGCCATTTCAAAAATAGAAAAGAAATGGCTTTTTACGCCTGAAACAATTAATAGCATTGTTCATTTTGAAACCAGTCTAAAAAATAAGAAGTTAGTTAAGGGTGTTACAGGACTTTCAACTTGGAAAACTAAGTTAAAAGCCTCCATGCCAGAATGGACTGGCCATAGAAGTTTTGTGCTTTTAAACGGCCAATGGCTTGCCATCCTTTTGATTATCTTTATTTCACTTATAATTGAAAAGATCGTTAGGTTTTTTATTGGCCGTTATGTAACGAATTGGCTCATTAAAAGAAATATTCAGTTCGAAAAATCTGAGGAAAGACATTTTACTCTGCCTATTGGTATTATGACTTTTTCAGGTTTTTGGACCCTGGCCGTTAGAATACTAGAGTTTCAAGATGGAGAGCTCTCGGCTTTTTTAAGAGGAGGCTATGTAGTCTTCACTATTGCCACTGTTTTCGCAGCCAACCGTGTTGTTGATGTCATTGGTGTATGGCTCTCAGAGAAAGCTGAATTAACTGAAAATAAGTATGATGACATTCTAGTTCCACTTATCTCGAAAACCTCAAAGTTCTTTGTCTTTTGTATTGGGTTAATATTTATAGGAAACTCATTAACTTTAGATATGAAGAGTATTATTGCCGGTATGGGTATTGGTGGTTTCGCTTTTGCCTTCGCTGCAAAGGATACCATTGCTAATCTCTTCGGCTCATTAACAATCCTTTTGGACAAGCCTTTTCAGATTGGAGACCTTGTTAATATTGGTGGAAATATTGAGGGAGTCATAGAGCAAGTAGGAATAAGATCAACACGAGTAAGAACTTTATACGACTCAATGATAACTGTACCAAACGGTATTTTGACAAATACTCATATAGACAATTATGGACGAAGAAACTACCGGCGACTAAAAACAACCTTGGGTGTTCAATACGATACTAAGCCCGAGAAGCTAGAAGCGTTTTGTGAAGGTATCCGAGAGCTTATCCGAAACAATGAAAATGTTAGACAAGATAATTTTCGCGTTTATTTTAATAGTTTTAACGCAAGTTCATTAGATATTTTGATTTATCTCTTTTGGCATGTTCCAAGCTGGGATAGACAACTAGAAGAAGAACATAAACTCTCTATGGATATTTTAAAAATGGCCAATGAGATGGGAGTAAGTTTTGCTTTCCCAACGAGAACTCTTCATTTGTTTAATGAAAGCTCAAAGACTACTTAAACAAGCTAGGATTTACATTCTTAAGAATACTTATGGCTTTTTCACGGAACTGCTCTTCTGTGAACGGTTTTACTAAATAATGTTTTACTCCGAGCTCTAGCGCTTCTGTGAGAAAAGCTTTATCAATATTTCCAGAAACCACACAAATAGATTCAATAAGGTTATTGCAGGTGCCTAGGGACATCTCTTTTATAACCTCGCCGCCTTTTCTCTTTGGCATATTAACGTCTAAAAGGATTAGTGAAAATTCTTGATTCGCTAGCTTTTTTGCTCCAATGGCACCATCGGTTGCAGAAATAACACTTCTAAAGCAACCTAAGTTTTCACAGTACATTTCAAGTGTATCAATAACTGTTTGCTCGTCATCAATGATAATGACATCATCAATAGGTTTTATTAATTTATCATCTAAGAATTCTGCACTACTCATACTTATTTCTCACACTTCACACCGAAGAGGCATTTTTCCTTTACTGCGTCGACAACAGTTTTAGGAACCATTTCTTCCCACCCCTCTTCATCTTTTATAATCATATTAAGAACTGTTCTTGACCAAATATGATGAACGTCTTTATTGAAGTTATCAATATCAGCAATTCTGCCTTTTTCTTTTAAGAAACTAATTAGTTTATGCATTGATTTATCTACACCGGCATCTTTAGAGTGAAGATTTTTTTGGGTCTTGTCATCTACACTGGGATAGATAAATAAGTTTGTTCTATGACCTAAAAGTTTTCCTATAGCACCAAGGAGCCCATCATCTTCATCTAAGTATTTTTCTTCGTCGAAGATTTCTTCTAAATTGTAAAACCCTAGGACAAAGGCCACTTCTTTTCTATTTTTTGTTGAGAGGAATTCATTTAACTGATGATATCCCTCAAAGCTTGAAATAAGGACGTCATGCCCAAGAGCATTAATTAAATCTACCCGTGCAAGGAAATCTTCACTATCGACTTCTCCCCTATCTAATAACTTGTGCATACTTATTTCAGGAATCACTAGGATATTTTCTTTCTCTTCCTTATCTAGCCTTTCGATAAATTTTTCTTGCCCAGTTTTCAACATATCTAGGTTGACCAAAGTCGGTGGACGGTAAGATCCTCTACATACTAGGACATTCTTCTTATAGATTGCGTCCCCGGCCAAAAGAACTTTTCCCTTTTCATCAAAGAGCACTGCTGAGCAAAGTTTTTGCTTAACAAGTTCTAGACTTAAAAGCCGACTATCAATATTTTTAAAGGCTGGACCACTTACACGAATCAGGTCAATTTCAAGCCTATCCCGTCCTATATTTTCGATTAAGCTTTCTACCAACTCATTTCTATCACCCAGTCTAAAATAACAGGCGTGAACAAGGTTTACTCCAATAACACCGAGCATATCTTGTTGTTGAAAGTTTGTTTGATCAAGCATTCTAATATGGATAACAATTTGCGATGCTTCGGCCTCAGGTTCATGCTGAAATCTCACACCTAGCCAACCATGACAATCGGAACCGCCTTTAAAACTTTTTGCTGCAACTGTATCAGCGAAAACAAAAAATCTTGTTCCTTCTGGTCTAACTTCAGAGAGCCTTTCAGTTAACAGCTCATGTTCTCTTCCAAGCATAGTATCAACACGCTCTTCACTTACATATCGACCACTTTTACCGTAGATAATATCACTTACAGTCATATCGTAGGCGGACATGGATTTTGCTATTGTCCCTGCGGCGCCTCCGGCCTTGAAAAAGTTTCGAGCGACTTCTTGGCCAGCACCAATTTCCGCAAATGAACCATAAATCCCGGGATCGAGATTTACCGCCAAAGCTTTTTGGTTTGTATTTAAATTCTTTAAAAGCGGATCTCCGCTCATAATGCTCACCTTTTCAAAGTACTGTATCTAGTTTATTTTACTATAAGTTTTATATTTTTTCCGAGCAGGCAAACTATGACAAATTACAAGGCCCACCTTTTTATTTGCACCAAATGTCGTTTTATTAAAGAAGATGGAAACCTATGTGAGGATGATACGGCAAAGAATTTCCGCAAATCCGTCAAAGACAAGGCCCGGGAAAAGTTTGGAAAAGGAGTCGTTCGAATCAATGCTAGCGGCTGTCTTGATAATTGTGAGAATGGAATCTGCTCCGTTCTATACCCATCTGCAGAGTGGAATATTCAGCTAAAACCAGGGGATGAAGACAAGCTTATCCAAGCCATTGAAAATACGTTAGATAACTAGAAAGCCCTATTTTAGAGGCTATTAAAAATTTCCCAAGTACAAATATCAGCTACTTAGAATTCATCTTTACCCACTTATAACCGATACGGAATATACGCTATAATAATAGAGTGGGTTCTCACTCTAACCTTAGCGGGAGTGTAAGAATGGAACCGATCATTATCGTTGTTATTGCTGGAGCTATGCTAGGTATGGCAGTAGAGGCCAAGGCGAGAACAGAGAAGAAAAAGAGAAAAGTGCCAGTTAGAATCAAGAAAGATTAGACCTAGGTACATTTTCAAGAAGACTAAACCTTTCCCTTTGGTTCGATACCCCCTTGATTTAACTGAAATAACCCGTGAGAACGTAGTTTCTACATACCGCATTGTGTCAATCGCATAATTTTGATAGTTTACCTCTGTTTTAGAGGTAACTTATGAAATTAAAAATATCAGTAACACTTATTGGTTTAGGTTTATGTTTCTTAAGCAATGCATATGCACAGCTTAATGGAACAAAAATTATCTATGGAAATGATGATCGCCACGAAGTTGATGAGTACCCAAATAAAGAATTTAGAAAATTAGCTAAGTCAGTGGCAGGAATGGTAAAGGCCAATAAGCTTCGTGCTGATATTGGCGATACGAAATTTTATAATTTCACTAAGCAAACTGCAGAAGATAAATTTGAGTTATGTGAAGAAGAACCATTTAAAGATCAATATAGCCTTCCAATCTGTAGTGGTTTTCTAGTCGCTCCAGACGTGCTCGTTACAGCTGGACATTGTATTGAAGAACAATTTGATTGCGATAAGTATAAATGGGTTTTCGACTTCAAAGAAGGGACTGAAAAGATCAAAAAAGATGATGTTTACAGCTGTAAAAAAATCTTTGAAAGAGATCTCTACGCAAGTAAGTGGAAGCTTAAGGACTACGCAGTTATTCAACTTGATCGTCCGGTCAAAGATCGAGCCCCCCTTAAGTTTAGAAGAAAAGGTAAGGCAAAAATCGGTGATAAATTAGTTGTTATTGGTCATCCTTCTGGAATACCAATGAAAATAACTGATAATGGTAAAGTGCAAAGAATGAATAAAGAAGAAATCTTTAAACCCATCTCTACTCTTTTTAAGAAGAGATTCTATTTCAATGCTAACCTAGATACCTACTCTGGAAATTCAGGAAGTCCAGTATTCAATAGGAAAACAAAAACTGTTGAAGGAATTTTAGTCCAGGGTGGCGAAGACTATGTTAGAAATATTGATTTCTTTTGTAATGAATCAAACCGTTTGTCAGATTCACGCTGGCTTACTGAAGAAAAGGTCTTTAGGATTACAAAAGTACCCTATATCAAAAAATTTCAGGATAAATACCTCAAAAGCCAAGAAATGTTAGAGAAAAAGGCGGAGTAAATCCCTCCGCCAATTTAATAACAGAGCAAGTAAGTTAGGGTCATTTTGTTACCGTATATGTTTCCCTATTGAATCTCCTCCCCCTAAGCCTTAGATTAGAATTAAGCACAACTTAATTATGGAGGATTTATGAATTTTACAATCGTGAGACGAATCGGTTATTTGGCCGTTGCAGGTCTTATCTTTTTCTCTGCTTCATGTGGAGACAACCAAAGAGACAATTTAAAAATTGAAGGCATTGATGGGCCGCATATCGCTCTTCATCAAGATCAAATTTTGATCACAACTGTCTTCGAAAAAATTAAAGTCGATGGTGGTTTAAGATACAACCTACCTAAGTTTGAAAATAGCTATATTGAAGTAAGCCCTGACCTTCAATCAGATGGAACGCTGATGGCCGTTAATATTTCAATTAACGACCTTCTAGGTGACCTAGCTGAAATTCTAGATCCTCAAACTCTTCCTGGAGGACGAGCTCTTCCTGGTGTTAGTGGAGGTTCACTTCCTGCTCTAGCTTTTACAATTAAGGCCTGGAATAATATGACTGTTTATCTTGGAAAAGATGTTTTTGGTATTTTCTATCCATTCAACTTAGATATTGATGGTGCCATTGCAACTTTCCGTTTCTATATTGGAGATAAGAAAGCGGGGAATATTTCTCTTGTAGGAAAAGATAATGACGGTGAGAACTCTGGGGTTCTTTTACTTCTTGAGATGGATGCAACAACGAAGAGACTGCTTAGAAAAAGAGCTCGTAAGTATGGGCATCGTCTAAACTAATTTATTGAATATAGATTATAAAAAATAGGGCCCAACGATGTTGGGCCTTTTTATTTTCTCGCCGTAGCCTGCATGGCCGTATAGTGAAAAACAGCATTAGGATCGCGGCTTACATTTTTTAATTCTTTTCTAACTTCTTCAACCAATTTCTCATCAACTTTCTCTGCTTGTACTAGCTCATCTGCACCACTAAGAAGAAGCTCACTCCAGAAGTCGATCATCTCTTTTCTTTTGTCAGGTTGCCTATTATCAAAATGAAAAACTTTTAACTTCGTATCGATCTCTTTGAAGCCTGCACTAAGCAATAGATTACCAAGCTTAGCTCCAATAAAAGGGTCTCCACCAATTTCATATTGATGATCATTGAAGGCCATCCAGTACTTCCAAACATTGGGGCTATAAGGTTCTAAAAAAAAGCTCGAATTCATAACTTCTGTTATAACGATTTTTCCCCCAGGCCTAAGTATTCTTCTTACTTCCGAAAGAACCGTTGAAGGGGAAGGAACATGCTCTAGTACCCAACAAAGAAAAGAGCCATCATACTCTCCAGACTCAAAAGGTAAGTCCTCAGCATTGGCCTTTATCGCCTCATATCGACCTTTAGCAAAACTTAATTTCCCAATGCTTTCTTTAGCTACTTTTAACTGATCATCACTAAGATCAATTCCTGTTAAATTTATTTTAGGGTGTCTTCGTAAAAGAATTTCAGATTGAGCTCCAACGCCACAGCCCACTTCAAGAACTTTTTTAGACCTCGAGAAGTCCACATTCTTATAAATTGTTTGTTCTAAAAACTCCGCTTGCTTTTTTAATCTGGCCTGTTCCACAGGGGAAAAACCATGCAAATATGGAAATTGTCCTTCAGTCATTATGATAGTCCCATTTTAATCTTCGCTTGCATTGCTAATGCATACATAGAGATCTGTTTTAACATTGAAGACAGTCCGTTAGCGCGACTCATTGATAGATGTTGCCTAAGACCGATATCGTCAATCCACTCAGTCCCAACTCCCAAAATTTCATCTGGAGTGGAATTAGAATAAACCTTAAGTAAGAGTGAAATGATACCTTTCACAATTGAAGCATCACTATCTGCATAAAAAAGAACCTTGCCTTCTTTTAACTCTGGAAACAGCCAGACCTGAGATTGACAACCTCTCACCTTATTATCTTCTAGGCGATATTCTTCTGGGAAGTCTGATAGTTCTTTTCCCATTTTAATAATATGAGCATATCGGTCTTCCCAAGATGAAAAGCCGTTAAATTCTTCTTTCAAAGTTTCAATTCTATTTGTAATTTCCATAGAGCATTTATAGCAAAGCTCACCTCTTTGTTCAAAAGAGAAAAGCGCCTAAATTTTAAGGGCTTGGGCATTTTTAAGGGCAAAACTGAGAATACTTTCCATGGGGTTCGTGGCCACACTTGTGGGGAAGATTGAGCCATCCATCACATAAAGGTTATCCGTATGATGATGTTTCCCAAGTGAGTCGACTACCCCTAACTTCTCGTCTTCACTCATTGCACAGCCTCCCATGACATGAGCGCTAACAATTTTGGCCTTTAATATTTCAAGGGGAAGTCTGTTGATGGACGCTTTAGCCTCTGACCAGGTGTTATAAAAATCAGCTTCTCTATGTATGGGCCAGACCTTCTTTGCACCTGCAGCAAATTGAATTTCAGCGCTGGCAAGCCATGCGTCCCTTATGCCCTTCCAAACATAAGGAGTGATTTTATAATCTAGGCCGGGAGTACCATCATCTTTTAAGTAAACTTCTCCTCCAATAGACTCTGGGTGAAACCCGTCCCGAAGAAGGGCAATGACCACCTGAAAGTACGGGTAGTTCTCCATAACATATCGATGCTTCTCTCCATGCATTTCAATGACGCTAGCAAGAATAACTGGATGTATTGGTGCCGCCTCGAGCTTAAAGCCTATCTTTCCAGAATGCGGTCTTGTTTCTAGGAAATGGTCTGAATAAATAACTTGTGGAGCTCCCTGCCAGGCCCCAACCTCCTCACTCATCATAGCACCCGATAAACATACAGGATGAACAAAGGTTCTTTTTCCAACAAGCTTATGGGGATCATCTATTTTACTTCTTAATAAAATTGCCGGTGACCCTATAGCGCCTGCGGCCAAGATAATTTTCTTAGCCTTTATCTTAATACTTACTGAAGATGGACGAAGACAAGTCTTATCCATAGACCTTAAAACTACTGCTTCAGCAATCCCCTTTTTTGTTATAATTTTTTCACAACGTAGATGATGGCCTAACGTAGCTCCATTATTAATAGCATCTGGAATTAAGCTTACTAGTGTTGACTGCTTAGCACCGACTGGACAGCCCATTCCGCAGTACCCTAAGTTTTGGCAGTCCACCACGTTCCGACTAATGCTACCTTGACTCAATCCTAATTTACTTAGTCCTCTACCAAGGACTTCATTATTCTCGTTTGCTGGTAGCTCCCATGGGGAGATACCCATTTGTTTTTCTACTTCTGCGAAGTGAGGAAGCATCTCTTCTGTAGTACATCCTGAAACTTTCCACCTATCTATCCACCAATCCAAGCTTCTTTTGGGAGTTTTGAAACTTGTGGTCCAATTTATGGTGGTTCCTCCTCCAACATTTCTACCTTGAAGGATTTTTATTCCCTTGTCTTTTGTTAATCTCCCGGCACTTTCTTGATAAAGCTCTGGATAGGCCTTAGACTCTCTCATCTTAAATTCAGAAGTAAGTTTTAGAGGTCCTTCTTCTGCAATAAAAACTTTATAACCTCGATCAGATAGAACCTTTGCCGCCATGGCTCCACCAGAGCCAGACCCTATGACCACCACATCGAACTCAAGGTTTAAGTCATTCACAATCTCTCTGCCGTCGATAACTTGATTTGAATTTATATTAATCGGCTCAATAAAACTCATTCTGAAAGCTCCAAAGGTCCTGGGTAACCAATCCCCTTCCAGCTGTTAGAGTTGGCATAGTAGCTAGCTGTAACTAACTCGCAAAGGGCCGCATAGGCCCCCCTAAAAATTGGCAGTGAGTGAAACTTGATATCATTTAACATGGCATCTACATCTTCATGACTGGCTTCGCCCCAAGGGGCGTTTCTTCCAAGCAACCACCTACCCGGTCTTAACCTAAAGAGAAGCATTAACTCTTTAACCTCCAACTGAACAAGTGGAGGTAATCCCATAATGGCAGCTTCAATATCCTTTAAAAGCTTTGGGAGGTCTTCTTCTTTAATTGAGGTCCCCTTCAAGATCACAAGACTGAAAACTCCCATAATCGAGAGATCCTCTTTATCAAAAAACTTATAATCAGGATGTGGGGTCGACTTAAGTGAACTTGTAATACTGTAGGCCCCACCAAGTAAAGCGGCACCTATGATTCCTGTTTTAAAAAAAGTTCTTCTATGAATCAAGCTCTTCTATCCAGTAGTAGGCAGGGTTGGCCTTAATAAATTCTGATAAATCACATTTGATATGGGCCTTATCAGAATCAGGATGGCTTCTTCTTACATGTACCTCGGTATCTATTGAAGTATCTGCGTTCATTTCTTTCCATCCAGAAAGGAGGTCTATTGTTTTCTTTGTTTCATCAAAGCCAACGACTACCACATAATGCCAGCCACCTGACTTGTTGTCTTTAGAGCTTAAGCAGGCCGGAATATTATGGATCAACGAAATAAATGGTGTTTTAGAGGCTAACAAATTTTTTAAAACTTCTACTTTTTTATTATTTGAATGTTTCGCCTTTAATCTTTTAACAACTAACTTTTCAGAGTTCATCGAATTAGCTTTTTTAACAAAGACCTTAAGCCCTTTGACTAAGCCATTAGGTAAAGTGAAGGTCTGAGGATACTTCTTTCCGTCAGGTGCTTTTGCTCTGGCCGGAGCCTTTTGGGACCATGATGCTTTATAGAATTCTTCTATCGTTCTCTTAGGATGAAAAACCCCATCGTAAACTTGCTCTTCACTTAAGATTTTAAAGTCACGTTCGCCTTCCCAGTAACTAAAGAGCATTGAAGCCGCCACTGGACCGCAGCCCTCAAAGCGCTTGCTAGCACCGCCCCTTGGGTCTTTGATTACTCTTTGCTCCACAGGCTTAACAAAAGGAATATAAATAGTATTGGCCAGTAATGAGAATGAGGCTAAATATAGGCTTAAGATTAGGGTCGTTTTCATAGTCCCTAAATTATGAAGGAGGGACCAGAGATTGACTAGTCCGTAGCAGAACCAGAATCCTGCCTAGCTCTCCTGGCCCGTCTTTGCCCTCGCCTTTGCTTCTTTTTTAAACTTTTCTTACTTGAGCGTTTCTGTCGTCTAAGTTTCTTTCTCTCAAGCTTTAACTTTCTTAGCTTTTGAAAACGTTTTTGTCTTTCAGCTTTTGGTAATTTTTTAAACTTTTCAAACCTAGATAATAACTTTTCCTTTCTCTCAGGACTTAAATTCTTAAATCTCTTATGATTTTTAAGAATTTTTCTTTTTTTCTCTGATGAAAGATTCTTAAACTTAGAAAATCTTTTCTTAAGTTTTTCTTTTTTTTCTGGATCAAGT
>JAIBDQ010000230.1 GCA_024686135.1 Halobacteriovorax sp.
ACATTCTCTAAAAAGGTCTGAACAAAAAAATATTTTAAATTAATATTTGGAACCTGTTCACCTTTAACTCGTGGAAAAGTATTATCGGAGTTCGCTCCAATATAAGGTTTGTAAATTATCTTATTTGTTCCTAGTAGGTCACATAAATCATCAACTGACCGATCGACAATCTGTTCATGAAATAGTGTTGGGATAATTTGATGGCCGTTATCTTGAAGTTCTCTTAGATAAGACTTGTGAGAGTTCCACTTTACCGTATCTAGGTTATTTAAAAGTAATGTCTTTGAGCTTATATCTTTTAAGACTTTGATGAATTTGTCGTAATGGTCTTGATAGTCCCAGGTGCTTCTTATAACCACTGCATCGAAAGAGGACCAGTCTGTTTGGCTATGCCAGCTTACTGAAGAGACCTCTAAGTCAAATTTATGAGCGACAGGGATGGCCAGGTCATCATCACAGGTAAAATCTTCAAGTTCATCTTTAGTTAGAAAGGCAATCTTTTTCATTTGAATATTTTGAAATCTTTTTTGGTGATCCATTTTAAGTCTAAGTAGGTACCACGTCCTGAACCGTAGTAATAAGATTTATAACGGAGAGATTTTTTCTTATGATAGTCTTGATGTCTTTCTTCAGCGGGGAAGAAGTTTGTGAACGGTATTACTGGTACAACAATTTTTCTTCTGAAGATTTTAGCCTTATCTAGAATTACGATAGATTTTTCCGCTAATTGTTTTTGCTCTTCATTATGATAAAAAACTGCGGTTTTATATTGGGGTCCTCGGTCGGCAAACTGTCCTCCCGAATCAGTTGGATTAATTGAGCGCCAGTAGATCTCTAACAGCTTCTTATAATCTGTCTTTGTATCGTCATATTTAACTTGTACGACTTCAAAATGCTTCGTTGAACCACTGCTAACGGCCTTATAATTGGCCGTGGCCTTTGATCCCCCAGCGTAACCAGATATTGCGCTGATGACTCCAGGTTTATCATCAAAGACTGATTCTATGCACCAAAAGCATCCACCGGCAAAGGTGGCCACTTGAGTCTTTGCTGTTGCAACAAAGCTAAAACTTAAGAATATGGCAAAGATTAAATATTTCATTTTTAACAACTTTTATTTGTTAATATTTTTGCCACCAGATGTATTAGAAGGAATATCGTAAGTTTGGGTGTCTTTACCTTCTTTTCTTCCAAGGTCATGGACTCTTGTTTCTGGCTTTAGCTCACATTCAAAATGAATAAACTTGTAAACAAGATAGTCCGCCGGTCTTGCTCTAGGACCTGAAAGATCTTCTTCTTCAGTTGAACTAGTATTGTCAATTTCCCAATTTCCTTCATAGGTATCTTTTACGTAAGTAACGAGAAAAGTGGCGACTTCTTTTTCTGTTCCAGGGACAATGTTTTTGTAAATTTCTGTATTAGTAAAAATATAATTTTCAGATTCTAGCTCTGCCATCTTATTTTTATATTTATTTATTTTCCCAGCATAGCAACTATTAGAGACATAATTAAAATCAACATCGGGATTTTCTCTATCGTAGGAAATATACATTTCTGAATTCCCGTATCCAGATTTAACTTGGACGCCTGAATCAACAATAAATTGATCATCCGCTTGGGCCATATTTATTAGAGTGAAAATTAAAAATAAGTATTTCATTAGCAATCCATTGTTTGACTTAATGAGCTCTTGCTCATTTTCTCAGTTTTAATTATAGCCTTTCTTTGGTTTGTAGACCATTTAGAAAGGGGTTTACTATTTAAAAATTCAATTAAGGTCTCTATAGGTCGGTCGAACTCGGCTAGAAGATTGTCATGGCGAAACCTTAAATCCTCAAAGAACTCATCTCCTTCATCATTTTTTAGCACTTCAAAACCAATTTTAGTTAGAAGCAATACTGACTTCGTCCTTAGGGTTGATAGGAGTCCGTTACGTTTTTCAGTGACACAAATAGGCAGAATATTCGATTCACCCCGCTCACGATATTGAATTGAGTAAATAATATTACATTCGGGAGCCTTCCATTTGCCGAAAAGTTTAACGTCTTTTACAGTATTGAGTAGGGCTATATTTCCATCTACAAAAGAGTTTATATAGGCATAGTAGGGACCTAGAAACCAGCGGGCCAACTTTCCCATTAAAGTGGTTCCGTTTGGAATCTCTGATCCCAAATAAATCTCAAGAGTATCTTCATCCCGCATACGGATAGAACCTTCGGGAACAATATTTATATCATGTACGGCCTTAACATGTTGAGCATCGATTCCATTGATCATCGGAGCGTGAGGATGACATTTCCTCTTTAAAGGCTTCATATGCCACCAGTCTAGTTTTTTACCTCTTAAATCGTGAGGAATAAAAACAGGCCTCGGAGCCAATTCTTCGGGATAAATCCAGATCATTCCGTATTGCTCTTCAGTGGCATAACTTTGAACTTTGGATGTTTTTTTTGGAGATTCCGCACATGGAATATGGGTACATGATCCTTTATCATTGAAGCGCCAACCATGAAACTTACAGCGGACCTGCTTTCCTTCGACTTTTCCTTGGGCCAGGTTTAAACCCATATGTGGACAAAAGGCATCAAGGGCGTGAGTGTCTCCTTCTGAATCTCTCCAAACCACAATTTGTTGTCCCATAATTTTATAGGTCTTAATTTTATTTTTTTGAATTTCTTTTGTAGGGCAAAGGGCGTACCAGCCAAGAGGAACCGCATCCCAATTTCCAAAAACTTCAAGCCTATCGAGAGGCTGAGTTCCTTGATTCAGATGGTTTAAATCGGGGTTATTGTAGTCGTGCATCCATGCTCTCCTTACCGACCAAAATCATACCAATTCTTTGGTCTAACTTCCAGCGTCTAAGTCCTAGACGGACCTTACGGAATTAACAGCTTATTAATGTAAAATCAGTCATTTAACCCTAATAATTGTGGAACAAGAATTGCTTCTAAATAAGGATATTCATATTTAAGGAGAACTTAATGAAAAAAGCACTTTTGGCCACGGCCCTATTCTTGACCTCATTCACTATTTTTGGGGCAAGCGTAAATGGTATTTTATCTAAAGACGATGCTGGGAGAGTGATTTTAACTTCCCTTGAAGATGGAAAAGAAGTGAAAAGGGAAGTGCTGATGGCCCCCCAATTTCAATATACTCTAGATTCAAAAATGCTTAGTAGCCAAAATTATGTCCTAGAGTTCACAGGTGAAATTACAGACTCACAAATTGTAACAGATAGAACACCTACGATTATTGCGGGAAAAGATAAATTAGATGGAAGAATGATCTCTGATGAAAAAGGTGAGCTGTATATCAACGGACAAAAAGTAGTCTATGGAAGAACAAAACCGATTTATGGAATACCATTTGATGATAAAAGTAAAAAACATTACGAAAATAAAGAAGTTTTAGCACGAGGATTTTTTGAAGGTAGTGGCAATGATAAAGTTTTTGTTATCAATGCTCTTTTAGAGAAAGATCTTATCTCTGTTGTAGGTCCAAATAAGTATCCTGCACCTCTTGGTTTTTATAAGGACCCTAAGGCCTTTATAATAAATGAAATGCCTAAAAATATAAACTCTCAAGGTGAGAAACCTTGGAGT
>JAIBDQ010000191.1 GCA_024686135.1 Halobacteriovorax sp.
AAATAGTGGTCAAAAATAATATAAACCTTCTCGGTTTGGATGAAGATTTTTGGTCAAGATTAGTAAGTGAGGCAAAAGCTTCGATTCTTTCTTCTATAGGAAATGATCACTGCAAGGCTTACCTTCTTTCTGAGTCCAGTCTCTTTGTTTGGCGTGACCGCATTGTACTAATTACTTGCGGTCAAACGACTCTGGTTGAAGCAATAAAGTTTTTTTTAAAAACTTATCCAAAAGATCAAATTGAATCCCTTATTTTTCAAAGAAAGAATGAGTATTTTTCGCATCTTCAAAAGACTTCTTTTTTAGACGATATCAAACTTTTGGAAACTGAAGTTTCAGGAAAGGCCTATCGTTTTGGTAAAATGCATGAACATCATAATTTTATGTTTTGTACTGATCATCCTTACGATGCCCCTGATGAAGACATAACAAATGAACTTCTTATGTATGATATACGAGGGCAAGCGGCTATTATTCTCAATAAGTCTTATGACGATACAAGTGTGATTAGAGAATTCTTGAAACTAGAAACTCTTTTTCCCGAATATGAAATTGATGATTTTGCCTTTAGTCCACAAGGTTATTCTGCAAACGCAATTAAGGGGGAGTTCTATTTTACCATTCATATTACTCCTGAAGAATTCAACTCATATGTGAGCTTTGAAACAAATGAACCACTTTCAAAATCAAAGCTGGCAGAGCTTTTAGAAATTTTGAAACCTGAAAGTTTTGATTTAGTGACTTTCAATCATGAAGACACTTTAGAAATTCCTTCTGAGTTTCATAAGAGAACTTTAGTAAGAGAAAAAATTAATCTTGGTTATAATGTAATATTTAGTCATTTCTACAATAAGGAAACTGTTAATGACGGTGCCCTTATTTTTGATCATAAGGAGCAAAGATGAGTGAGTGGGCGACTGAAAAAACAGAAGACTTCATGGAAGTGCGGTATCGGAATGATGGAACTTTATTTTCCGGAAAAAGTGAATTTCAAAAAGTTGAAGTTGTTCAAACGAGATGGCATGGAAAGATGCTTTTGAATGATGACCTTGTGATGCTAACTGAAGCTGATGAGTTTGTTTATCACGATATGATCACTCATGTTCCACTTTTTACACATCCGGATCCTAAGAAAGTACTGGTTATTGGTGGAGGAGACGGTGGAACTGCTAGAGAAGTTCTACGTCATGAGAATGTAGAGAAAGTAGTTATGGTCGAGATCGACAAAATGGTTGTTGATGCTTGTCTTGAACATATCCCTGTCACAAGTGATGTTTTGAAAGGGCATCCAAAGCTTGAGCTTATTATTGGTGACGGGGTTAAATTCGTCAATGAAACGAAAGAAAAGTTTGATGTTATTATCGTGGACTCCACGGACCCAATCGGTCCTGCTCAACCACTGTTTGGTCCTGACTTTTACAGAGATGTTTTTTCGTGTCTAAGTGAGAATGGAATTGTTGTGAGTCAAGGAGAATCCCCTTGGTATAATGTACCTATTCAAAAATCGATGATGAAAGTTTTAGGTGATCAATTTCCATTTGTTCGAATGTATCAATTTGGGAATCTCACCTATCCCGGAGGGGCATGGTGTTTTACCTACGCTTCAAAAGGCTTAGACCCCATAAAAGATTTTGATACGAAGAGGGTTGAGGAGTCTAATATGAAGTTTAGATATTACACAAAAGATCTTCACTCTGCTTCCTTTGCACTACCGCAGTTCCTTCTTGATAATGTCGAAGAGTTTTTTAGAGGTTAGAAATGAATTACTGGTTAATGAAATCTGAACCTGATGTTTTCGGAATCGACGACCTAAAAAGAGTTAAGAAAGAGCCGTGGGACGGGGTTCGAAACTATCAAGCTAGGAACTTTATGAGAGATGAGATGAAAAAAGGTGATCTCGTCTTATTCTACCACTCAAATAGTAAGCCCGCAGGAATTGCAGGTTTAATGGAAATATCTAAAGAGTCACATCCTGACCATACTTGCTGGGATAAAAAAAGTAAGTATTATGATCCTAAAAGCACTAAGGAAAACCCACGTTGGTTCATGGTTGAAGTTAAGTATAAAAAGAAATTTAAAGAGATTCTAAGTTTAGAGACAATTAAGAATACAAAGGCCCTCTCAACAATGAAAATAGTTCAAAAAGGCAACCGGCTTTCTATTACACCGGTTACCAAAAAAGAATTTGATTATGTACTAAAGTTGGCAGAATCTTAGCTCGGCCATTTGGCTTTTGAAAAAACTTTGAACCTTGTATCTTTTTGAAGAGGTAAGTACAGACCAGTAATAGGCACGTGATGGAAAAAGTGATCCTCTCGCTCGTATCTGATTTCTCATCACTGCAACAGCACAGCGAATATTTTCAATAGGCCCTAAGATATTACTTTTAGTAATATGAGAGCAGCCTCTATGATATTTTCCCGTTGAAACACTTAACTGAAAGAGGCCTTCTGACCATACGTTTAATCCTCGCTCCCAATACCTAGTGTTTGGATTAAAGTCTGTTTCGTATAGAGAAATTGAAGACATAAAGAGGGCCCAAAACCTTTTCTTGTCATTTTCTTTGGCCCTATTAAAGCCAGGGCAATTTATATTAGCTAAATCTGAGGGGGGAAGAGTTACTTCCATGACTAACTCTCTAGAGTGTTCATCTATGGCCGAGCCAACGGCGCTACTCCAAGACTCTTTCCAGTTCCCTGAGGTACCACTAGGGGAATTTACATTTACATAATTTATTGAGTTGTTCGGTGAGTCACTGTCTTCGACTCTTCTTTGGTCTTGTACACCACTTAATAGTGCGGTGGCATCTTCATCTGACTTACATCCAAAAACAAAAACTAACAAAAGTAAGATTACCTTTTTACTGCTCATCCTGAGGCTCCTCTGTTTTGGTTTGCCCACCCTCTATCTAATTGTCTCGAGATTATAGAGTAACGGCAATAAACTGAAACGTTTCTGTCTGGTAATTTTTCGGTCAATAGTTAACAAGAAGTTTACAATTGGGGTTAGGCAATTCTCAGAAGGTTTCTAAGTCCTGTAAAAAAGTACTCTACAGCAATGACCATGACAATCAGACCCATGATTCTAAAAAGAACTTTAGCACCTGCTTCTCCAAGTTTTTCCATGATCCACTTTGAGGCCAAAAGCATAAATAGGACTATGACTGAAGTGGATAGAATAGCTAAATAAAGGATTCCTTTTGATTGAAGGTTAGTGGCACCTTGATTCATTAAGATGACGGCAGTGATCGTTCCTGGACCGCAAAGAAGAGGGATTCCAAGAGGTGTAACTGCCATATCGCTGGCATCTTGACTATCATCCTCATAATCGGTTTCATCTTTAGTTCTAACAGGCTTAGCCTGAAGCATATCAAAACCATTTATAAAGAATAAAATCCCACCGACAACTCTAAGACTATCTAGGCTAATAGAGAAAAATTTAAAGATCATTTGTCCTGAAAGAGCAAAGAAGACCATGGCGATCATGGCCGCGAGAGTTCCCTTTTTGGCCAGTCTCTTTGTCTGCTCTTTTGAGAGTCCATCTGAGAACTTAACAAAGACTGGCATAACACTAAAAGGGTTAACCATACTAAAGAGTGTTGTGAAGGCCAGTAAATAGAAGTCTAATAATTCTTTCATGTTTTTAAGTAAGTATATTCTTCTAGGCAGCTATCATAGAAGTCTACCCACTTTACGCCTTCTCTTGGTCTAATTTTACCATCGGCGATCTCTTTATCTACAATTCTTTTAACACGGTAGCTTAGGAATTCCGGAGAGTACTGCATGGTCATCAAGACATCTTTGATTTTTCCACCTGGAATGACTTCTTCAATATAAAAGTCTCCATCATCGCCATCTTTATAAACATGAACTTCATTTAGTCTTCCAAATAAGTTATGCATATCACCCATAACATCTTGATAGGCTCCGGTTAGAAAGATACCAACATGGTAGTCTTCGTCAGGATTAAGATCATGCAGTGGAATATTTTTAGCTTCTTCTTCAAGATCGATAAAGTTATCGATCTTCCCGTCACTATCACAAGTTATATCGGCAATAGAACACCATACGTTTGGTTTTTCGTTGAGGCGTTTAACCGGCATTATAGGAAGTAACTGACCGATGGCCCAAGAGTCAGCGGCAGACTGAAAAACAGAGAAGTTGCAAAGGTATTGGCTTGTAAGGCTATCTTGAAGGTTTGAAAGATCATCAGATGGAAACTCTATTTGGTCAATCATCTCATCTATTTTTTGTGTAGCTTGCCAATATAAGGTTTCAATCTTTGCTTTCTCTTCAAGGTCGATTACCCCAAGCTTAAAAGCATTTATGGCATCATCTTTAATTTTCTTAGCGTCATTGTAAACTTCATTAAAGTTTTCTTTGTTTAAGTCCTCGACTGCTTCTCTGATATTCGTAACGAGGATATGTTCACCTTCGACTTCAGAGGTTTCAAAATCTGTTTGTGCCGTTTTGATAGAACCAATAACTTTTGTTATGACACATGAATGATGAGCGGTTATGGCCCGCCCTGACTCAGATACGATATTTGGACAAGGGACATTTTCGTCTTCACAAATTTGCTTAATTCCGTCCACAACATCACTAGCATACTCTTTATTGCCATAATTTATAGAACTCTCATTTGTTGAATGTGTTCCGTCGTAGTCAACACCAAGACCGCCACCAACATCCATATAATCGAGAGGAACTCCCATCTTGACTAGTTTAGAATAGACCCTCGCTCCTTCACAGATAGCATCTTTTACATTTCTTATATCAGTAATCTGACTACCTAAATGAAAATGAAGAAGTTTAGCGCAATCGAGAAACTCTCTCTCTTTCAATATTTCAACAGCTTTTATAAGCTCAGTTGTTGAAAGCCCAAATTTTGCTCGCTCCCCACCGCTGTCGGCCCATTTACCGGCGCACTTAATTGATAATTTTGTTCTAAGCCCTATAAGAGGGCTAACTTCGTATTTTTCAGAGAGGTCTAAAAGTCTTTCAAGCTCCGTCATCTTCTCGATTACAACAAGAACTTTTCGTCCTACTTTTCTACCAAGAAGGGCCAGCCTTAAGTAATCATTATCTTTGTATCCATTCAGAATTGTCAGAGCTTCGGGGTTTCGATTGTAGGCCAGAACACTCATGAGTTCGGCTTTTGAACCGGCCTCTAATCCCATATTGTAAGGTTTTCCGGCCTCTAGTATTTCTTCGACGACCTCTCGCATTTGATTAACTTTTATGGGGTAAACGGCCGTATAACTTCCAGGGTACTCGGCTTCTTCTATGGCATCTTTGAAAGTTTCATTAAGATCAATAACTCTAGAACGTAACACGTCTTGAAATCTTATAACGGCAGGAAATGCAATCTTTTGCTCTTTCATTTCCTCAATGACGTCATTGATATCTATTCCATTTTTAGGATCTTTATTTGGGTGAACGCATAGGTTTCCTTTTGGGTTTACATCAAAATAGCCAGCTCCCCACCTATCAAATAAGAAAGCTCTTTTGGCTTCTTCTTTAGTCCATTCTTCGATGCTAGACACGAGGAGCCTCCATAGCCAAAATCAACTCTCTAACAACCTTGGCCGCGAAAACACTGGAGTTTCCAGTGTTATCGATGGGAGGAGATAATTCCACCACATCTGCACCAATAAGA
>JAIBDQ010000039.1 GCA_024686135.1 Halobacteriovorax sp.
AACTGTGTTTGATAAACAATTTGGGAACTCTGGGAACTATGTTGATGAAGTTCTTTTAAATTCTAATCCACCAAATATGGCCCAGGTTAAAATCTTTTGCGCTGATAAAAACTTTAAAATTTTAAATGCTAGTATCTGTAAAACATTAGGATTTGAGTGAGACTATAATGGATGAAATACACTGCGTTTTTTGCGGAGAAAAAAATCAGATAAGAGTAAAAGCAGATGGGTCTTCATTAAGAGATTGTAATAGCTGCGGGGCAAATCCATTGCCTTATGATTCACTTTTGGTTGAACTTGAACTAGGGGAAGATGAGTTTAGGGTTTGTCCAAAATGTAATTGTAAAAATTCAATGAATAATTATTGTTGGAAATGCGGAGTTAAATTTTAAGTCGACATTAAACTGATAAATAGAAAAAACACACTCGAAACTAATCCTAAGATTGGAATATAAATTGGTACCTCAAACGCCTTCTTCCCCCCTGATTTTTTACTAAGTTTTATTTTAATAAGCGCAGCGCAGACTAGGCCAAAAACAACTAAGATGATAAAGCTCGTGGCCTTGGCAAGATTGCCAAGGGGAAAAGATAAAGAAAGAATTAAGATGATTGAGGCGGTTAAGAGTGTCGCGTAAATTGGGGTTCCTGTTTTGGGGGACACTGACCCAAGTATTTTAGGCGCTATCTTTAGGTTAGACATTCCATAAAACATTCTAGAAACCATGATCATTTGAACGAGAGCTCCGTTTAAAATGGCCACAAGAGCTATCCCCCCCATGATCATTGGGGAGAGGCTTGAGTATCTCTTTATCATAAGAGCAAGAGGGGCTTTGCTACCCGCAATATCTGCAATAGGAAGGGAGACAGCGCAAACAAGGGAGACGACAAAATATAAAATGGTCGAAATGATGATGGCATAAATTATGGCCCGGGGCATATTCTTGGGGGCATCAATAACTTCTTCAGAGGAATTGACCATATCTTCAAAACCAACAAAAGAGAAAAAGGCAATAAAAGCTCCTGCGAAAATAGAAAGGTTTAGCCCTTCTTGTTTCCAAGTGCCAATAAGTACAGGTAGGTTAGAAAGCTGAGGAACTCCATAAGCGATAACTAAAATCAATCCGCCTAACTCTAAAAGAGTTATAATTGAAACAATAATGACAGACTCTTTAATTCCTTTTATTGCGATAGCCGCCAAAATGAAAACCATTATTGTAATACTTAGCCACTGGGGACTATGAAAGAAAATCTCAAGGTATCCATGAAATCCTTTAAGTATAGTTGAGGCAGATACAATTCCAGTTAGAGAGACGGCATAACCCACTAACGTGTTAAGTGGTTTTAAATGAAATGCTCTATCAACATAGACGGCCTCTCCGGCAGATAGTGGAAAACGAGATGAGAGCTCAGCATAAGAAAGTCCTGCGAAGATAGCTATCACTGAAGCGATGACAAATGATAGAGGAAACTGACTTCCTGAAGTCTCTGCTACCTCAGAAATTATGACGTAAATTCCCGCACCGAGAATAGTACCGACTCCATAAAAAAGTAGAGAGTAGAAACCTACTTGTTTTTTTAGCTTTCCTTTCATTTATAGATCCTGTCAGTAATGGAAGAGAAATAATATGATGATTATCAGACTTTGGGGAACTTTCTTTTAAGAATCAGTGAAGGAACTACTTTTTTTTGCGCAGGCCTCTTTGGTTCTAATCAAGATCATTTCTTCACCATATTTACTAAGGCTATCTAAGGTAACTAGGGCGTAACCTTCTTCCCTAGATTTTTCTAACTCTTCTTCATTATGATCTTCGGTCACGACCACTAATCTCATATTCTCTTTAATCTTTTTATTGGCAAGCTTTATTAGGGATTTAGACTTATTTAATTTCGGAGCACAAAAAACAGCAAAGACTTTATCTCCACCTTTGTTGGTTGCCTCAAAATTCCAAATACTGGCGGAAGACTTCACAATTTCACATCTATAATCAAAAGCATTAAAGGTAACAGTACAGGTGCTAATAAACTTCTTAATCACGTCATTTTTTGAATTCGTCATATGCAAAAGTATACTTTTAAATACATTTGGAAGTGCTTTTTATTTAATTAGGCAGGAGATTCCTACTCCTAAGTTGATCTTTCTAGACCAAAGAAGTTGGATTTTTCAGAAGGATAAAGATTAAAAGTACCTAAACCTTTAGCAATAAGCTTTTCTTTTGTTTCTAAAGTTCCGCTTGTTACTACAAGTCTTTGACCTTTATGGTCTATTTTTGCACGACCAAAGATTTTATCGCCAAGCTTAGCGGGATTCAAATAATTGATTTTAAATTCTACTGTGGCACATAGCATATTTTGTTGTACGGCATAAGCCAGGGCCGTGACACCTAAAACATTATCCATCAGTCCCGCTAAGGTACCTCCATGGCATGTATCAGGTGAGGAGAGATGTTTTTCAGAAATAACGGTTTCGTAGGTTACAGTACCGTCGGCCGTTATATCTAAATTAAAGTCCAGTGTCCTATCAAAGTGATTTATCTTTTTATAAAAATCTTTAAGTTCTAATGGTGTCATGATTTGTATCCTATTCTTTTTGGCCCAGCGTTTTTACTTAAGCCTTTTTTGATAGAAAGATTTTCGCCGGCCTGCCTTCCTAAGGCCCTGGCGGTTAAGTCATTCTTACTGGCGCTTGATGAACTTGATCCCATACGAGTGTAAACAAGTTGAACCTGGCTTTTTAAGACTTTATCTAAACGAATCAGTTCATTCTTATAATCAGGATGTTCTTTTTGTTGTTCTTTAATTTTTTGAGTATAGCCCTCAGCCACTCCTCGAATAAAGGAGTTCTTAGCTGCGCTACCTTTTAGTTTTGAGCGTTTATAGAGTCTTTCAAACTCAGAGACTAGGTACTTTGCCATATAATCGGCCATCTCTACATTAGTTCGATTTCCAATAACTTCCAAATAAGCTCTAGATTGACCACGGTTTAAAACCGGTTGAACGTAGAAGTTTTCTAAAATCTCATAGAGAGCACTCATCTGAACATTAGACCTCTTCGCCTCATAAACATTTTTAACAAAGACTTCTTCATGTTCACTTTCTTTATCTTCTAAATGCTCTAAATTGTATTTCATGAGAAGTTCATTTGCTTTGGCCGTTGCTAGAGTTGCCTCATGGGTATTGGCACTCTCGGCTAACTTTAATAACTTTTTTACTTTTGAAAGTATTTTTTCAAATTCAGGAGCACTTGAAAGTGAATTTTCCTTTTGAAGGTCCCCGTAGGCACCAAAAACATTTTTATCCCAACCATAGGTCTTGCAAGTTTCTCTAAACTCTACTCCATGGGCCTGAACTTCATCTCCATGTTTTAGATGAACGGACATATGAGCAAGCTCATGCCTTAAGATATTTTTTAAAACTTCTGGCTTAGCTAGGTAAACAAGGCTTTTATTTATACCAATTTGAAAATTATCTGCATTAAAGTACCCCAACTTATCTTTTGATTCAAAGGCCACTATTGAAAAGGGGTAAAGGTAGCCATTAAAAAGAAAACGGCTCCTCTTTACAGAGAAGCCCATTTCTTCATTTAGAATCTTTTTTGTTTCAGCCTTTAGCCGTGAGGTAAAGGCATTAAGAGTGGAGGAGTAGACCCTCACTAGTGTCTACTCTTAACCGCCGCAGACAAGAACTCTCGGTTCAGTCTTGCAATATTTGAAATGCTAATAGCTTTAGGGCAACTAGCTTCACACTCAGCTTCATTGGTACAGTTACCAAATCCAAGCTCATCCATTTTATCAACCATATTAAGCACTCTTTGTTCAGCTTCTACTTTCCCTTGGGGAAGTAGAGCAAGTTGAGAAACTTTGGCCGAAACAAAAAGCATGGCAGAAGCATTCTTACAACTTGCAACACAGGCACCGCAACCAATACAAGCAGCAGCATCCATCGCAAGGTCCGCATCCGTCTTAGGAACTAAGATTGAGTTAGCATCTTGGGCGTTACCCGTATTAACACTAACATAACCACCGGCCTGAATAATGGCGTCAAAAGAGCTTCTATCGACCATTAAATCTTTATGAACTGGAAAGGCCTTTGCACGCCAAGGCTCAATGGCAATTGTATCCCCATCTTTGAACTTTCTCATATGAAGCTGACAAGTTGTTGTTTCTGACTCTGGACCGTGGGCCTGACCATTGATCATCATAGAGCACATTCCACAAATTCCTTCACGGCAATCGTGATCAAAAGCTACCGGTTCATCACCTTTTTCTACCAGTTCTTCATTGAGCTGATCAATCATCTCTAGAAATGATGAATCAGGTGAAACATCTTCGAGACTATAATCAACCATTTGGCCTTTTGAGTTTTCATTCTCTTGGCGCCAAACTTTTAACTTTAAGGACATATTATTATTACTACTCATAATTAACCCGCCTACTTATAGGATCTTTGAGTAAGAGCAACGTTTTCAAAACTAAGCTCTTCTATGTTTCTAATTGGATCACTGTTTTCCCCGGCGTATTCCCAAGCGGCCACATGACAAAAGTTTTCATCATCACGTTTTGCTTCGTTTTCATCGGTTTGAGATTCCTCTCTAAAGTGTCCACCACAAGATTCAACTCGCTCAAGAGCGTCTCTGGCCATTAATTCACCAAGTTCTAAAAAGTCAGCAACACGGTTGGCTTTTTCAAGTTCCACATTGATTCCTTCTTTAGTCCCTGTAACTTTAACGTCTTTCCAGAACTCTGCTTTAAGCTTTTTGATCTCTTCGATACCTTTCTTAAGACCAGCTTCATTCCTTCCCATGCCAACGTATTCCCACATGAGAAGACCAAGGGCCTTGTGAAAGCTATCAACAGAGCGCTTACCACCTACGGCCATTAGCTTATCAAAATGGGCTTCGGCTGTTTTTAGGGCATCATCGAACTCTTTATTATCAACTGTCACTTTTTCTTGTTCAGGCTTTTCAGTCACCAGGTAGTTTCCAAGTGTATAAGGAACAACGAAGTAACCGTCAGCTAGACCTTGCATAAGAGCTGAGGCTCCTAGGCGGTTTGCACCGTGATCAGAAAAGTTTGCTTCACCAAGAGCGAAAAGTCCCGGAACAGATGTTTGAAGATTATAATCAACCCAGATTCCACCCATAGTGTAGTGAACAGCTGGATAAATCATCATTGGCTCAGAGTAGGGGTCAGCATCAGTGATACGGTTATACATATCAAAAAGGTTTCCATACTTGGCCTTAATCGTATCTTTACCATCTCGCTTAATAGCATCTCTAAAATCGAGATAAACAGCAACTCCGGTAGCACCAACGCCGCGTTTTTCATCAACGACAAGCTTTGCGTTCCTTGAGGCAACGTCTCTTGGAACCAGGTTTCCAAATGATGGGTATTTTGATTCAAGGTAGTAGTCTCTTTCATCTTCAGGGATATCTGCAGGTTTTCTCTCGTCACCTTTTTTCTTTGGCACCCAAACACGTCCATCATTTCTAAGTGACTCAGACATAAGCGTAAGCTTTGACTGACCTTCACCGTGAACTGGAATACAAGTTGGGTGAATTTGCGTGTAACATGGGTTCGCAAAATAAGCGCCTTTCTTGTAACACTTCCAAGCAGCAGAACTATTTGAAGTCATGGCATTAGTTGAAAGAAAATAAACATTACCATAACCACCTGTACATAAAAGTACCGCGTCCGCAGAATGCTTTTCAAATTTACCAGTAATAATATCTCTAGTAATAACCCCGCGGGCCTTACCATTAACAAGAACAAGCTCAACCATTTCACTTCTTGTAACAGTAGTGATTTTACCTTTAGCTTCTTCTTTCATCATGGCCGAATAAGCTCCTAAAAGAAGTTGCTGACCAGTTTGTCCTCTAGCGTAGAAGGTTCTTGAAACCTGAGCACCACCGAAGGATCTGTTTGAAAGAGTTCCACCGTATTCGCGAGCAAAAGGAACACCTTGAGCCGCACATTGGTCGATAATATTATTTGAAACTTGGGCCAGACGATAAACATTGGCTTCACGGGCGCGGTAATCGCCACCCTTAACCGTATCGTAAAATAGACGCCAAACAGAATCGCCATCATTAGGATATGACTTAGCTGCATTCACACCACCTTGAGCGGCAATTGAGTGAGCTCGTCTTGCTGAATCCTGAATACAAAAAGCTTTAACATTATAACCAAGTTCTGCAAGCGTGGCTGAGGCTGAGGCTCCGGCCAGACCCGTTCCAAGAACGATAATATTAAACTTTCTTTTGTTTGCCGGGTTAACCAGCTTCATATCAAATTTATATTGGTCCCATTTTTCTTTGATTGGACCTGCAGGAACTTTCCCGTCTAATTTTTTAATACTCATGACTGACCTCCTTGAAGAAAGCAGAAGATTGGAAGTGCCGAGTAGCCTAGGAAAACAAGCCCAGCAAAAACCTTACTTAATGTTTCAATGCATGGAGTGTATTTTGGATGATTAAAACCAACTGATTGAAAGGCTGACCAAAAACCATGACTAACGTGCATAGATAGAGCGCCCATGGCAATCACATACCAAGCAACATTAAGTGGAGTCTTAAAATATTCAATAACTGTTTTATAGAGGTCTCTCATCGTTACACCATCAACAGTCGTTTCAAAATAAGTTCCAAACTTAAAATGTAGAAGGTGAAGAACAAGAAAGATTAAAATAACTAAACCAGTATAAGGCATAGTCGATGAAGCCACTGTAGCTCCTCTTCCCGTAGGTTGCTTAGTGTAATAAGGAACAGGCCTGGCCTTTTTATTTTCGATCACAAGTCTTGTGGCCATAAAAAGATGAACTAAAAAGATCGAAAGCAAAACGGCTTCAGCTAAATAGATCAACGGGTTACTGGTTAGGGTGTAAGCATAGAGGTTAAAAGCATCTGCTCCAACGAAGATTAAAAAGTTACCCAAAAGGTGGCTAACTAAAAATCCACAGAGAAGAAGACCTGTAACTCCCATGGCAACTTTTTTAACGACTGACGTGCCAAACCTGGCAACCAGACTAGTGCTCATGTAGTACTCCTTAAGTAAGCATTAAATTCAGACTTCGCCATGATACTCCAAAGAATCTGGTAGGTTAAGCTATAAAGAGGGAAGGGACGATATATTTATTAGACATTCGTGATGCATTGTAATATAAATATGACTTATCATAAAATGATATAAGATAAATCAAGATGGAGTGAAACATGTTACCAAATGCAGCAGACCTCAGTTTCTTTTTAGAAGTGGCGAATACAAGCAATATGAGCCGTGCAGCAGAGCGCTTGGGGGTCACCCAGCCTGCTTTAAGTCAAAGTATGAAGCGTCTAGAAACTGCTTTTGATCAGCAATTATTGCTCCGAGGAAAGGGCGGCGTGACTCTGACAAAGGCAGGAGAGAAACTCGCTAGCGGCGCTCGTCAGCTTATTGAAGATTGGGAGAGGCTCAAAGAAAACTCAGCTAAAGACGAAGAGAACCTTCGTGGACGTTATAGCCTAGGCATGCACAGTTCTGTGGCACTCTATACCGTAAAGCATTTTGTGCCTAAACTTTTATCTCAATATCCAGGGTTAGAATTTAAGATGGTTCATGACCTCTCAAGAAAACTTGCTGAGGATATTATTAGTTTTAAAATTGATTTTGGATTAATCATCAATCCAGTTAGCCATCCTGATCTAGTGATAAGAGAGCTTTTTAAAGACGAAGTTAGTTTTTGGCGTAGTAAAAAGAAAACTGCGGCAAATGATCTTGAGAGCGATGATAAAGTCTTGATCGTTGAACCTGATCTTGGTCAGACTCAGGACCTCTTGGCGAAGCTTGCTAAGAAAAAGATCACCTTTAAAAGGATTGTGACTTCTAGTAATTTAGAAGTGATCAAGGAACTTGTCTTAAGTGGGGCCGGAATTGGGATTATACCTGGTAGAGTGGTTGGTGATGACGCAAAGAAAATGGAAGTTCTCGAAAAAGGATTTCCTAAATTTCAGGATAAACTTTGCCTTATTTATAGGGCCGATATTCAAAAAAGTACGGCAAGTCGGCAACTTACTGCGCTGATTCAAGAAGCACTGCGGGATAAGTAGATTCCATTTCTTGACGCATGAACCCCTTTTTCGTAGAACTTGCTTACAAGTTAAAAAGGGGATCTATCATGTTTATACTTCGTTCAGTCGTAGCGTTGGCATTACTATTAATGGCCGCAGAGTCTTTTGCAGTTAATCCACATTTTAAAATTCTTAGGTCTAAAGAGAACTTTGTAAAAGCTACTCAACTAGGAAGATTACACGCAGGTTTTTATGAAAATGTGCATGGACCTGATCTCATTCTATTTGATTCAATTAAAACTGAATATCAAACGAAAATGAAAAGAGGGAAGAAAGTCCTGAGGTTAAACTGGGCCCTTCACGCTTCAAGCCATGAGTACCTTTCATGGATTCTTTTTCAAGGTCTAGTTAAGTACGATCTTGAAAATAAACTTGGGAACACAAATCTTCCTCATCTTATTGAGATGGATTACTACATATTTAAAAAGTCTATGGAGTACCTTGATCAATCTGGAATGATCATTAGTGATGATATGGATTACGCTAATCACCCAACTTTTAATTTTGCTAGGAACCGCCTGCTTTCAATAACTCTATTTTATGATCTTTGGCTTGAAAACGAGAGACGCTTCTTAAAATCAGTTTGGCATAGAAGACAAAAGTTAAGTGGCAATGTACTTAGCGTGCTTGATTATTTAGAAAGAAGAGACCTTACTGAAAAGCAAAGAGAAGCGGCCAACCGACTCCAGGCGCTTTGGTACGAGAACTAGTCTAAGTCCTCGTAAATTCTATAATAATAATACTAAAGTAATTTTCTCGCCTATCCGAAAAGATAGGTGAGAAAGATATGAGAAAACAGTTCGTTATAATTCCATTATTAGCACTTTTAAGTGGGTGCCTAGGTTTCGGTGGTAAAAAAGCACTGCCGGATAAAAGAACCCAGGTTCCTGGAACAACTGAAGTGACGAATTATTTAGAGACTGTGACAACAGTTGATACTGTTCATTGTATCGACGATGAAGATTCCTCTAATCCAAAACCAAAAACATTCTTTCATGATGGCTACGCCAAAATTACAACAAATCTCGTAGGACAAGACGTATCTCATCAGTGGGATGCTAGTTGGAATACGATGATTGATGAAACCCTTGAAGAGAAATTTCCAGAACTTATTGAAGAAGACTTTAGACCCGATGAAGGAGACCTTATCCAGCTTGGATGTCCTGGTTTATCCGTATCATCTAAAAAAGATAAGAAAAGATTTTGGGCCCTATTTTTGGCCAGCCTCGCTAGAGTACAAAGTGGATTTGATCCATCTTTTCAAACTAGTGGGAGTGGATTATTTGCTCTTAAACCTGCGCAGGTGAATCCGATTGGTGGAGAGTGTGCCGGTAAAGATAAATGGGATTTTATGGAGCCTTCCTATAGCTTTGGATGCGCTCTTCAAGTTCTTAGAAAGCAGATGGGAGAAGATAAAAAGCTTCTTAGAGCAGAGCCAAATGAGAATACAATCTTTTCTAGTCTTACTGGAAGTCAAAGATATGAGTTTATCAAATTCTTTAAAGCGCATGCCTCTCAGCAGTTCTCTTTTTGTCAAAATGGAGTAGATGCTCCAGAAGAATTAGTAACGGCGAAAGTTGAGGGAGAAAAAACATCATCAGAATGTACTCCTAAATCTCAAAATAGAATCAATGACGGTCAACTTGATAGAGATCAAACCAAAGGGAAAGCGGCCACGGGTATTGATAATTCTTCAGGTAAAAAAGGCGGGGAAGGATCAGGTTCTGGGCTTGATGATTCCAAGGGCAATGAAAATTCAGACCGTTCAAAGGTTCTATCCAAATAAAGTTGGCACCTATTTCTTAGGTAAGTCATTGATTCTAATGATTTTTTAGCTCTCCTTCGACTATCCCTTATTATGGATAATGGAGGCATTTATGAGCAAAAGTATCGTTAAAGAAAAGTCCAAAATAATTAAACAAGCTAAGAGCCCATCTCCAATGGAGTTTAAAAAGCCCTTTATTCCCGTGGTTAGGAAGGAGCTTAGTAGTTTTGGTAAATTCTTTATTCTAGGTATGTGGGGGCTAATTGCTTTTGTAGCCGGAATTAAAATGACTGTGAATAATTCAGTTAGTCCAGAGCAACTTGCGCTTATTGAAAAACGCCTTGATAGCCTAAACTCCAAAAAGACTGCCTCAGAATTTCAAATGCAGGCGGTAGTGGATGCAAGAGTAAAATATGTAAAAGATAGTCTAGAAAAAGATTATGAAGAGCGCTTGTATAAAATTAGCAAAGCTCAGGACGAGCTTATGGTAGAGAAGAATAATCTTATTGGAAGCCTTAAGAATGAACTGGCCTATAATAACTTAAAGGAGAAAGCCGCTAGGGGACCTGCCTCGGTTATACCCTATAGTTATAAAAATGCGGATATTCTTCGATTTGAACATAAGCAAAAATTGAAACGACTTAAAGAATACCAAAAGAAACGTGAAGAGACTTTTGTATCCTCTTCAGATCTAAGAGATCCAGGAGTAAGGGAAGCTTTTGTTAGTCTTCAGGAGAAACATGAACTCGAGCGCTACGCCATGAAGAGAAGTTTCCAGGAAGAGAGAAGTAAGTTTAGAAAAGAGAAGTTCTACGTTAGGAAGTAGAACTTCTACCTCTACAGGTTAAACTCGTTTTTTAGGCTCATAGATAGCAGAGTTTTTCTCATTCTCCCTCACTTCAATACGTTGAAGCCAAGCGCGGTCTTTAGTGTCTTCTTTTATCATCTTGTTAATTTCATGAAATACGTAGCGGGCCGTTCCTTCCATGCCGATATTATCAAAAACTCTAAGTTGAATAATTCCATCTTTATCCATTTGAACAAACTTATCCATATAAGGATCATCCTCACTTGCTAGAAAAGTATGGTCAAACATATGATCCAGCCAGGCCTTAACTTTCTTAAGACCACCAAAGTCTACTACCCATCCCTCGGGAGTAAACTTGCTGCAGGCAAATTCAAAATAGAATTCACGACTATAACCATGGACGAATTTACAGTGAGAGTCTGCTTTCCATTGTCTGTGTGTACAAGGAAAACCTACGAATCTTTTTGTCGATACAAAATGTTCTTCTTTCATTATTTACAATTTCCATACATGGCAGAAAGTTCAATTTGAACATCCGACCATGTTTTGCCTTCGTGTTTTGCCAAGCAGGCTTTGTTGATAGCCCTAAGGTTTTTCGCCATTCCAAAATCTAAAGCATCAATATGTCCTACTGCTGTTAATTTATTATTGGCAAATTTATATTTCATCTTAATTTTCTTAACTGTATTGCTATTCATTTGAACCGTAAGTGTGAGCTGCTTCTTCTTTTCGCTAATCCTTGTGATAGTGGCATCCAGTTTTTTATTCTCAAAGAAGAATTTAGATATCTTCTTGTCTCTAGACTTATCGCCTGTTGAGATCTTTGACGCATCAATGATTAATGTATTGTTTAAGGTGGCTTCCTTCCAAGTTTTACCTTTAGCTTCTTTGGTTAATTTAAGAGACGTAAAGTTTCCAGCAACTCCTAGCTTTAGTGGTGTTTTGTAAGCCGTGAACTTTACTCCAATTTTATCTGAACTTGATTCAAGACAAGCAGATGAAACTGCGGTAGAAGACAATAAGAATAAGAGGGCTAAAATGCTTTTCATTAGGTTCTCCAGTATTTGATTTAAAAACATCAGTAGTTTAGCGATAGCGGATTAAGTCATGCAAATGGACAAAGACATATTCCCAAAAGAATTCTTTATAAAGATATCTGAGGAGGAATTTCGCATTGGGAGAATCACTGTAAATAAAAACTCTCGGGGCTTTACGGCCGAAGTTGATATCGTGCAAAAAGAATCTATGAAGATTTGGCAGCATGTCGAGTTCATTCAAAACTTAGAAGACGAACATGAAGCTGTTGAAATGGGCGTTCATAAATTATCTAACTTCTTGAAAAGGTCATAAGCCTGACGGAATGTCGCTCTGTGTCTGTCAAAATCTCCACGCTTATAACTCAATGCTTACAACCGAAAACCCCATGGTTAGGGAACTTTACATAAAAACAAAAGTTGGCACGACTCGTGCATTAAGTATTAGTGTGTGTGTGTAGGAGCTACGAAAAAAGGATTTTTTCCAACTCCATCAAATGTCTCTCGAAAAGGCCCAGTTGAGTCCCCCTTAACTGGGCTTTTTTCTTTTTTACCCGATTCAAATTCATAATAGTTACGTCAGACTAAGAAATCGTTGTTTTCAACGTATTATAATACGTTTCAACTGCCTCTTCTTGTCTTCCTTACTCTTATAAATTTTAATTCGGGTAAAATTGGTCGATTCAAATTCATAATAGCTACGTCAGACTCGGTGAAAACCTATGGGTTCATGGTTTATTTTATCCTTTGCACAGCGGTAACACGGTGATGTTGTCATGAGTCATGGTCCCGTGTTTCACTTTTTTAAAAACTTGATCGGTTTTGAATGTTTGAAAATCAAGAGTGATGGCGAAGGAATGACGATAAAAATGCGTCTAGATCGGCTTTGAGGGGCATTCTTACATTTGTCAGATATTTGGCAGAGCGCTTTTGCCCAGTCCTAGGCTATAATATTTGGACATGCTTTCTAAGAAGATAAAATTCACTCTCGTGCTCGCTGGCCTGGCCCTATCCTTTCTTATCTTAGAGCTTGGTTTACGGCTTACAGGCTATCTGATGATCTCAGCGAGGGAGGTGCCCATAGGTCAGGAAGACAGGGAGAGTTTTCTCTTAACGAAAAATGACACAGAGAAAATACGGGTCATGGCCATTGGGGATTCAACAACTAACGGCGGAACACTTCCTCTTCAGGAAACATATCCTTTTATGCTCTACGATCTTATTCAAGAGTCAGAGTTTAAAGATATGGTAACAGTGGCGAACCATGGGCGCTGTGAATACAACAGTTCCATGACTTTAAATCAAGTTAGGCATGAGCTAGACGATTACGATCCTCAAGTGATTTTGCTCTTAACTGGTGAAGCAGATCGATTCAATCCCCTAGGTTTAGAGGAAGAGCTAGAGGCCGTTAGTCCAAGAGTGAAGCTAGAATCATTTCTTTTAAATTTTAGAGTCTATAAGCTCTTAAGGGGCATAGTCGTTAATCTTACTTATAAATTTATAATTAAAGATAATAGGATGTACTCCAATGATGACTTTGTTCAAAATCAAAAAAATATTGAACATATATTTTTAGCTTTTGAGCTTGCACAAGAAAATAAAATTGAGAAGGCTAGAGAACAATTGTCCAATGTCATTCCAGTTATACCAGAGCATTTGATGCCAAAATTAACTAAGAACCTTATCACTGAATTTGGACCATTATTAGAGTATCCTCAAGTAAGTCAGCTCTCTTATATGATCGGTAAACAACAATATGCGGAAGTAGTTTCTCTTTCTATCGATTACTTAAAAGGGCATCCCTATGCTCTATTCGATGAGGAAAGGGATGGAGTTATCTATACTTTATTCTGGGCACTGGATTTTCAAAGCGACTTTAGTGCGCAGGATATTTTAGAAGAGGTATTAAAGATTGGAGAAAAATTTCCAAAATCAAAAAGTAAAAAACTTTTCAAAGACTTAGTAAAGAGATTGAAGAACTACGATAAAATTATGAAGATCGTAGATAGGCGAAGAGAAAAAAATATTGAAGAAATGTTAAAGCTTTTTAAAGATAAAGAAATAGAGGTTTTAGTTCTAAATTATCCAGCGGAATTCACTCAGGCCAACCAAACCTTGATGGAACAGGCACAAAAAAACAATCTTGAATTTATCGATTTAAGAGGTCATTTTAAAGAATTAATTGCTAGAGACGGAAGAGAGGTATGGCTTTTAGATGATGAACACCCCACCGTAGAGGGAAATCGTGAGTTGTCAAAATTAGTACTAGAGAAACTAAGGCCCATACTTAAAAAAGTTAGTTCACAAACCAATCAGAAGAAATAATCTTTTCTATCAGTTTCCTTGTCTTTTGGTGAGACTCAAGGTCTTTTGCGAGATTTAAAAGAAAGCGGTGCTTTTTATTCTTTATATCTAAGCTGGTGATAGGGAGCTCTTCACCTGTTAAAAAATAAAAATATCGACTAGCAGCACAGGCATAAAAGTCTTTTGTTTTTGCCATTTGTAACCCGAGCTCATCTAGGGAACTTACTTTTTTATGAAAATATTTTCCGCTAATATCTCGGTAGGTGAAATTTGCTTCAGGTTTACTTAAGTAATAGTCTTTTACTTTATCATAGAGCTTGTAAGTATCTGGTAGAGAAAACTTTGGCTTATGAAATTTAAGATGGGAGCTACCGTCTTTTGGACCTTCATTGATGACGAGTTCCGCATTTCTTAATAGGCTGGCGATAGGGTCTAAGGAAGCGTGACAGGACATGCAGGACTCACTATTACTCCAACTTACATCATTGTTAAGTCTGGTAAAAGGACGAGCATCTTTTTTGGAAAGTACTGGAAGGTCCCGACATAGTATGTCTCTATAAAGGTATTTAGTATATGAGCGAAACATAATGATCTGTCCGTCAGATCTTTCTCCGTGGGGCCTACCGTTATTAAAAAGAAGATAGGAGTTCGTCCCCATAAAACCACCCCCTAAACCTTTATGAATATCCAGAGGCTCTTCATAGAAGGTTGGAAAAAAGAGTTGGTGCCCATGGGCAGGAAGGACATCCCGATTCAAAATATTTTTCTCGACCCCCACCATTTCTCCTCTTTGTAGAAGAGTAGGGGCCCAAGTGATTGGATCTTTCTTTGGACCTCTTAAAACTTGGTATTCTTTTTTTACCGGAATTTTTTCATCAATATTCGTACCTATGAGATAATATGGTTTTTTTTCTTTTTGTCTGACTCCTCGATAGCTTTCAGAGCCTTTTAAAATATCACGATAATCCCACTGATCATTAAAAAGTGCTTGAGTTACGAAAAGTCCCGGCTCACCAAGTTCCACGAGATCATAAATAAGAGGGGAGTCATCTGTCATATAGGTTAAGAAATTTGAAAACCAGCTATTGTGAAAACTTTGAAAACTTCTTAAAACCTTTTTACCTAGGATATTACTTTTAGGATCTTTTATTTTGTTATGGGATAAACTTGCAGCGTCTAAGAGCTTCATGCAAGCTTTAACACCCGTGAGAGTACCATCTAATACTTTTTTGAGCAGGGGACTATCTACTGGAAGCCGGGTTTGGGTCATGATGGCATAACAACGATTAAGTCTTAGAACTTCTTCTAAAGAGCCTGCTCTTAAATTTGAGCTAAAAATAAATATGAGGATCGCGATTAAAATTTTTGCCATTTTTCCGAAATGCAAAAGTAGTAAGTAAACTCTCTTAAAAGTTCGTAATCATTAAATATTTTAAGGGGTAAGAATCTAGTAAGAAAAGGAAAACGTATTTGTTTATTACTAGTTTTTAAGGCCTCATAGACGAGCTCTTTATTCGTACCTAATTGAGGATAGAACTCTTGAAGAATCTTTTGGGCTCGATCAATTGTATTAGGAAAAATGATGGTTTTTTCCATTAAGTAATCAAAACTATCAGCATTATGGACCAGATTATTACAGGCAGAGAGAATAAGTGCATTTCTTCTCACAAGATCATTGGCATAGGGGGGGGCTTTTGATTCAGCACTTCCATTTCGGCAATAATATAGACTTGAGTTATTTTTATCTTTAGAAAAGTTTGCTTCCATAAGGGCGCAAGCTCCACCGAATACTTGATAATGTTTTAAAATCTTATCTTCTAAAATAGAATGGGATTTAGGTCCAAAAATTTTGATAAGAGTATCGTAAGTTACAAAACGATTGCCCCAAATACCCTTGGCCATAGAGTTTATTGAAAATAAAAGGCAAAAAACAAAGAGAAGTTTTTTCATGCTTCCCCTTGGGGTTTAAAGGAGGGAACAACTTTTTCCCCCTTATATTTTAAGAGACTAACTCCGCCCTGAGTGGGAGGAACTTTAAAAAAAGAAGCAATTGAGGCGACTATATCGCCATAGCGCATCTCTCTCTTTATGGGGGGGAAGTCCGCAGCGGCACCCCAAGTGCAATAGGCATTTCCAAGGGCATTGGTTGAGTCCTTGGTGATTTTACCCAGCAATTTAACCCCTGAATCAAAACGACCAGAAAAGAAGGTTGAGGTATGGCCACGCCAACCGTGGTCACTTCCGGCTTGATTTTTTTGAGGAGCTCTTTCAAATTCACTGGTCAAGTGAACCAAGCTATTTTGAAAAAGGTTATGCCCTTCTTTTTTAGTGGTTTTCAAGAAACGTTTAAACTCTAAAAGACCTGCGCAAAAATGCTGAAAGTAGTAGCTATAACCAATTAGCCCTGGGTAGGTTCCAATAAAGTGGGCATCAAAAGTCATCTTCATGCCTTCTTTTGGAGTACTGAAGAGTTTATCCTTTGGGCAATCAAAGGTAATTTCGTCATTCTCAATTTTTGCTGTGATCTCATTTACTGGAGCAGCATTTCTAATATCGATATTTGTTAAAGGATCAAAGTTTAAGATTAAGACATTAGTTAGTGAGAATTTAAGTGCCGTTTCGGCTAAAGCAAAATTCTTAGCGATATTGTCAGCTCTTCTTTTTTTAAAGACTCTATTGAGATCTGAGCCAGTTAGTATATAGCGCTCAAACTGAAAGGCTCCCATATAGTCTAGCGGCTTTTTACTTTTCTCTTCATCAAGTTTAAACCTTGCGGGAAACTTTATGGCTGGAATTTCTTGGTCACTTAAATCCTTAATTATATCGTTTTGATAAGAATTCTCTAAGAGTTCGTTGTATTTTTTAAGACTTTTATTAAAAAACATAAAGATTTTCTCAAAAGGAAGTTTTTGAAGCTCTCTAATCTTTTGATAGCTAAGTGGATCAGAATCTTTCAAGTGAGAACTAATTTTTTCGAGCAGTTCTCTAACTGAAGGCTGGGAGCTTGAGGTCTTATAATAAAGATCTAAAGCCTGCTCAATATAGTTTTTAGAATTTTCTTCTTTGCAGATGAATGCTTTAAGTCCTTTTTCCGTATTAAAAGAGCTAACCACTGACTTAAAAGGATCCGCCATTGTTCCAGAGACGGCCAATGCCGGAAAATGGGATGGGTAATTATCGGCGATTCTACCTCCGATACTTGTTTTACCTTCGGCCGTGGATTCAAGAACTCTTGAGTTGAGGTCGTGACCGTCCTTATTCATGTTACAGCCACGTATGATTAGCATTTGATCGAGTAGATCCGACATGGGAACTGGACTAGAACTTAAGCTTTGAGTTTTATTTTCCCAAAGGCTTGGAAAATTTATATTTCCTTTTTTTATTGTTTTATAAGTAGGCTTTCCATTTACTATCTTCGTACAAATCATAGGGTGAGGAGTAGGGCTATCGATAAGGGGTAAGTCGAACAGCCACCTAGGCGGTGATTCATATAAGTTCAAAAGAATATAGCTCATCTCTTTTTGCGTTTTCTGAACTTCTTCCGGTTCGGAATATTGAGCTTTTAAGGTAGGAGTGAATAGGCTGGCCATTAATAGCCTCAGAAAGTCTTTTCTATTCATAGATTAAAAGTATCTCACTAGGAGAAGTATTTTAAAACCTTCAATTAAGGATCATGGGACCAGGCCCAATATGGCTAACTTGTAGGGCCCCACCTATACCGGCCATCTCTAAGCTTTTTTCTAAAGAATGGTTTTGTATATAGAATGCGTGGATAAAATGGGCGAAAAAAGCATCTCCAGCACCGGTGGAATCACAAACTTGTAAGACCTCTGGCGCTTCGCAGTAAATTTGGTGACCAGCTTGATAAACACTCGCTCCATTTGATCCGTAGGTATCCACAAGAATAATTTCAAAGTCTTCGCTAAACTTCCTTAAACTCTCTGATCTATTGAGGTCTTGTTTTTCGTTAGAGAATTGAGCATAAGTAAGTCTCGGAAAAAACTTTTTGGCCTCCTCTAGATCTCCATCATAATCGGAAAGATTGCCAAAGTCACAGGCCAGTTTCGCTTTTGGGTTTAAGTCCAACAGGCTTTTGACCATACTCTCTACTTGTTTAAAGTAGGGAAATAGAATGAAATTAAAACGTGATAAAAAAAAGTTTCCAAGATCATCACAGACAAAACTCGGTAATACACCGCCAATATAATCGTGCAGATGGCGTTCTCCATTTTCATCGATGGTTATGGGCTGACGAGGAAGCTCACCCTCAAGAATTCTTAGACGAACTTCTAAAGTTAGGCCTTCTAAATACTTTTGTGCATTTCTTGAGTTTAAATCATTTCCTAAGGGAGTATAAAGAGCCGTTTGAGTATGCCCTAGTTTCTCGTTCAGTTGACGAGCCAAGTTTAAGGAGCAACCACCAAAGAAGTTTTTATCTTCATTGGTGTAGGTATCAAGACTTAAATCACCAACACATAGAACTTTCATGAGTTATAAACGACTTCGGCCAATTGTGCGGCCTTCTCATAGGTAATTATGGAATTAGTCATTAAACTTGTTCCCACAAGTGCTCCATCAGCTACTTTTAAGATCTCTTTAGCATTTTTATAAGAAAAACCACTTCCAACCAGAACCATCTTGTCGGGAACAGCATTTTTAGCTTCAGATAAGTCAGTAAGGTCTACAGCTTCTCCAGTGGCATTACCAGAAACTACAATAGCATCAGCCCCGGCCTCAAAGGCCTGTCTTGCGGATTCGGCGATAGATTTTTTTTCACGCATTTGAGCATACTTAACTTGAATATCGGCAAAGACAAGAATGTCATTGGCCTGAATTTGCTCTCTATAACTTGTGAACTCTTTTGTATCGACTTCAAGATCGCCATATTCTTTACGGTACATCTTATCCACCCAATAGTCTGTTCTAATGAACTGAAGGTCACTGGCCTTTGCCGTAGCAAGAGATGCCTTTGGGTCATTGATTAAATATTCGACGCCTAGAGGAAAATCACTAATCTCATCTCGAAGTCTAGAAGCGACTGCGGTCATAGAAGCGATTTGTTCGGGTTTAGCATAAGTTGTATAAGGACGATCATTTTCGTTCTCAAGAAGAAGTCCCGTTAAACCGGCTTTTTTAAGAGCCTCAATTTCTTTTTTGGCGTGGAGATAAAGAGCTTCTTGACCTTTGTAGTGCTCTTTTCCAAGAAGTCCGGGGAGGTGGGAGACACCAAAAATATATTTTTGACCGCTTTCATAGTTAATCATTCTTAGACTCTAAAGGAAGAAATGACCCTCGTAATTTCGCATCACAAGAAGGGAAACTTGGCTTATAATGTTTTTAACAGAAGAGGATTTAGATGGGAATTGACGATAAATTAGAGAAGATTAAAAAGTTGGGACTTTCTGAAATTTCAGATGAACTTAAATCTTCGCCGGCTTTGGCTTTTACGACTAATGAAGTAGGTATTTCAAATGAGAGGAAAGCTCTAATCGCCTCAAGTGTTTTCACAGCATTGATGAAAGTGGCTTGGTTAGATCGTGAGCTAACGGAGCTTGAAGCTCAGTATCTTTTAAGAGAGTCTGCCTCTTGGTGTGACTTAAATGAAGAAGATCGAACATTTATGCTAAACGCTCATAGCACCCTGGTTAGGAGAAATATTAAATTTAAAAAATTCATCCCTTATCATCTGGCCTATTTAGGTATTGCTTTAGATGAAATGGATAGAATCCTTTTGCTTGAGACTTTAGTTGTTATTAGCCGTAGTGATTTAGAGGTCTCAAAAATAGAAGAAAAATTTCTTTCTGATTTAGGAGTATATCTCAAAGTGCCCTCTGCAAAGACCGTTGAGCTTATCATGAATGCAAAATTCTTGGTTCAACAACGTTTGGACTCTGTGCGGGACCTAAAGATTGTAGAGAAAGAAAAAGAAGATTCAGCTTATGAGTTACCAGAAATTTCATTAGACTGGTGAATTTTTTTGTTGCGCAGGGTCTAAAACAGTTTTTTTAGATGCTTGAGAAGCTAGTTCGGACACTATAGAATTTATAAGTATGGAAAAAAACTGGTTTATTTTCAAAGGCGACCATCATTTGGGGCCTTTTTCGAGCGAAGATTTAGTGCGGATGCTCGGGCATGAGAAAGCTAAAGCAGATGATTTAATTTGGAAAGAAGGTGAAGCTGATTGGCTTCCACTTAAAGACCATCCGGCCCTCTTGGCCTATTTTGAACCGCCTGCAAAAGAGCCAATAAGAAAACCAGAACCACTTAAAGAAGAGTTTGTCTTAAGGGAGCCTGTTATTGAGGAAGAAGAAGTTCTGCCTCCGCCCCTGCCTCCACTTCCAGAACCAGAACCAGAACCAGAACCAGAACCAGAACCAATATTTGAAGAGGAGCAAGTAGAAGAATTCCCTCCGCCTCTGCCACCGCTTCCTGAACCAGAGCCTGAGTTTGTCGAGATTTCATTAAAAGAGCTAACAGAAGAAGCTCAAGAAGAGGTTTTTGAAGAAGAGCAGGCTGATGAAGAGAAACTCATCTTTGATGATTTTGCTTATGTTGAAGAAACCGTAGAAGAGGAAGAAGACGAGGCTACTCAAGATAAAATTGTTATGCCCGAAGGCATTTGGGAAGAGGCTCCACCATGGCAAAAAGCGGCTATGGTTTCTTCTCTCGTTCTTGGTCTTTTAATGAGCTTGTACTTTTTTAATTGGAATGGAGATGATGGATCTGCGGCCTTATTCTCTGGTCTAGCGAATTCTAAAAAAAGAGATTTAATAAAAGTTACTAATACCAGTCCAAAGATTGGTGTAAGGGCGAAAATGGCCCTTTCTAATACAGGTAATGAAATTTGGCTTGGTACAAATATTAAAACAGAAGCTATTCTTTATCTAACACTTAAGTCAAAGAAAGATAGAGTACTATCTACCTCTAAAGAGACTATTGAGTTACGTTCCACCGGAGAGCTTAAGCATGGGGGAGCTAAGTTTAGAAAGATTGAATTGGCCAGTGGACCTCGTATAGCTGAAGGCGAATATGAAGGGCATATTATTGGCTATGCAACCGGCCTAAAAAGTCGACTCATTTTTTATTTACGTAAGTTTGAATTCCTTAAAGTTTTTAAGTTTATCAAAAACTTTAAGCCGGAGTTAAAACTTAATATACCATTTCTTTACACGGTTAAGACAATGGAGGACTTTGAAGAGAATCTAAACATATTAAAGAAAAAGAAGAAGGAAGATTTAGTTAAACCCTTTAAGGAAATTATTGAAAGACATAAAACGTTTAGTGGTCTCTTAACAAATATTAAGAATATGTATTCAAGTTCTCTTAACAAGATGAAGAGAGGAAGTGATGTAAGGTTGTTTGAAAGACGTTATGCCATGGAGGTAGAGCCAATCTTGAAGGATTTACTTCTCGATTCAAATAGGCAGCATATTAAATTGATAAACTTAGATAAGAAACGCTCTGAAGACTATTTAAAATTAGTTGAAGAAGGAAAACAAATTGGAATACTCGTTAGTGATATAGTCACTCGTACAAGAAAATATGGCAGGATGACCAATAAAAAGCGTGTAAAGCTTAAGGGAATCTTTGCCCCACGAATAGAAGAAATCCTGAATACTAGTTCACAAGACGTAGTAAGGCTTGAGTCAGAAAAAAACCGGGTCTTAGCTGATTAAGTAAGCACCCTTCGCCTGTGCATTTCCAGTTTTTTCACATAAGTATTTACCACGTTCATTTTTATTAACTGTGGAACCCCAATATTTCGGATCATGTTCGAAGATGACCTTTAAGTTTTTATCCATAACGAGATCTAAAAAAATTCTTTTATACTTAGTCGTGACTCCTGGTTCAATATCGTATCCCATAACCCAGGGAACATGAACGTGGTTACTTGTAGGGATTAGGTCCGCCAGATAAATATACTGGCTGCTATAGGGATGCATGAGATAAGGAGTATGGCCAAAAGAGCATTTGAATTTTAATTGGTCATTTCCAATTTTTAGTAGAGTACCTTCTTCCCCTGAATGCCATATAAGCTTATTGTTTTTCTCATAGTACTCAATAATGGGTTTAAAGTTTTTCACGTGAAAGCTTCCCGCATCTCTTTCTGTGGGATTTAGAGCATAGTTATAATGTTCCTTATGAACGTGAAGGGTGGCGTTTTTAAAAGCTGGAAGCCAATTTTCCCCTTCCTTGAGGCCAATTCCCCCCACATGATCAAAATGCAAATGACTTATGACTAAATCCGTCACATCTTCTGGTTTATGATTAATCTCAGCAAGAGACTTTTCTAAAGGAGAGCTTTCTCCTCGAATATT
>JAIBDQ010000195.1 GCA_024686135.1 Halobacteriovorax sp.
AGTCTGGTGATATCCCAGTATCCGCCATAACCTTACAAAGCTCTTCAAATTCAGCTGGTGATCCAAAGCAGAGCTTAAAACCAATTGGTTTTCCCCCAGAAAGTTCTCTTAACCTTGCAACAAACTCAATAAGTCCACTAGAACCCGAAAATGCTGAATGACTCGAAGGAGAGGAAACCGTTGTGTAGGGTTTAACTCCTCTGGCCTTGGCAATCAGTGGAGTATTCTTTTTAGCAGGAAGAATGCCTCCGTGACCAGGCTTGGCCCCCTGAGATAATTTAATCTCAACCATTTTCACCGAGGGGTGATTTGCTCTCTCGGCAAATGCCTGTGGATTAAATGTTCCATCTTTGTTTCGGCAACCAAAATATCCAGTTCCAATTTGCCAAATAAGATCCCCACCTCTTCTTAGGTGAAAATCAGAAGCGCTGCCTTCTCCAGTATTGTGGGCAAAGTTGCCAAGCTTGGCCCCCCAGTTTAAAGCTTCAATGGCATGACTGCTAAGTGAGCCATAACTCATAGCGGAGATATTTAAAATTGAAAGACTGTATGGTTTAGCACATTGTGGTCCACCCACATTAACTCTTAAATTGTCTGGTTCCACTTGATCAAGTGGAAGAGGATTCATCGAATGATTTACCCATTCATATCCTGGTTCATAAACATCTAGTTGGGTCCCAAATGGAGTCGTTGATAATTGTTTTTTAGCTCTTTGATAAACTAAAGAGCGATAAATTCGAGAGATCGGGGTCCCATCTGTATCTGATTCGACAAAATACTGGTAAATCTTTGGTCTAAGATCTTCCATAATATATCTCATCCTTCCGAAGAGGGGATAGTTTTTCATTATCGTTCTTTTGGTTTGAATCATTTCATAGACACCTAAGAGAAATAAAGGTGCCGTTAATAGAAAGGTCCAAAGATAGTTTGGATAGAAGTAGGACACAACGCCTTGAAGGGCCAAAATAACTAGGCTTACGATGGTAAATTCCAGTCTCATAAATCGTTCCTGTCTTGATGCTTATTTCTAGTTTAGGTCATCATTATACTTGGCGACATAGGAAGCTTTTTCCGAAGTTCTTGAATAGTTCAGTAGGGAATTTTTTCATGTTAAAATTCTAATCATGTCAAAGGCTTACGAAATTATATTTACAGGTGGGGGCTCTGGCGGACATGTCATGCCCACTGTAACTCTTCTTAACGATATTAAGGAAAAATATCGTATTGGTTATATTGGTGGAACTGGAATTGAAAAAGAACTTATTGGTTCTTTAGGTCTACCTTTTCATACTATTTCTACTGGAAAGCTTCGTAGGTATATCAGTATTGAAAATTTAATTGATATATTTAAGGTGATTAAGGGAATTTTTGATTCAATTTTTGTTCTTTTAAGAAAATCCAATAAGAAGACCTTAATCTTTTCAACGGGGGGATTCGTTACTGTTCCCGTTGTTTTGGCAGCATGGCTCTTAGGGCGAAGAATCTATATTCATGAACAAACGACCCAGGTTGGTCTCGCCAATAAAATTGCAAGTAAATTTGCTTCGAAAGTTTTTGTATCTTTTGAAGATTCTCTTAAGTATTTCCCAAAGGAAAAGACTTTTGTTTCAGGCTACCCTCTTAGGTCAAGTTTGTTTGATCCCAGCAAAAGTCCTATCACTTATGATGGGATGACAATTGATGAGAAAACAAAACCTCTTCTCTTTATAACAGGGGGAGGAAATGGATCGAAACTGGTAAATGATTTAATAAAAGATAATCTAAGCGCCCTTCAAGAGAAATACTATATTGTTCATCAGGTAGGAAAAGCTTTTATTGATGAGTACAAATCATTTAAGTCTGAAAAATATCATCCAGTAGCCTTTATTGGTACTGAGATGACTGATCTTTATAAGTGGTCAGATATTATTATTTCAAGAGCAGGAGCAGGAACGGTTTGTGAGCTTATCGCTTTAAATAAGAAAAGCATCTTCATTCCTCTCAAGATTGCTCAGAAAAACGAGCAGTTTCATAATGCTAAGGAAGCAGAATCAAAGATTGGATCTCTTGTTATTACTGAAGATGAACTAGAAAAGATGAATATTTTAGAAGTTCTAAAAGACTTTGAGAGTGACTCGAGCCCTTCTGCTAAAACGGTTCAGGAAAATGGAAAAGATATCTTAATCGGAAAAATCGCAGAAGCCTTGAGCTAAAAATAAACAAACATTTTTGCAATACCATCCCAAAAACGATGATATCTTTTATACTTAAGACCAAAATTCAAATTTTGAAAAGTGTGGAACCTTATCTCAGAGCTATAACTGTAATTTGATTTATTTTTTTCAACAAAGTAATTTTTCTTCCATTCACCTGATAGGTCCCAAGATAAAGTTTTACCTAGTCTTAAAAGAAACTTAATCTCTGGACCGACGGCCAGCCTAAATCCTCTATGGCCTAATCTTTTGTTAAAATCAAACTCTGTAGCTCCCATTAAGTAAGTTAAGACTGGACCCATCTTGTAAGTCGCTCCAGCTGCAACTTGACCAGTAGGTGCGAAGCAATCATTACATCCACCATCCTTTATGGTTCTCCCGCCAAAGTTTGCTCTCCAGCTTAAATCTGAAAAGTATTTCTCCATAGGAGTCAGTGCATAAACTTGAGCTATTGAAACTTCATCAATTCTAAAACTTGAGCTATTACTTCTAAATTTATCTTCTAAATTATATCTAAATTGAAGATGGGCCATTTCCATGGTTGCATTAGGGTTTTGTCCGGTTCTTAGATCTAAAAGATCATGCATGGCAAAGCGGTACTCTAACTTAGAAAAAACATCTGACTTTGAACTGGTTCCTGCACCAAGTGTCACTCTTCTCGCTTTATGACCTAGGTGTGGCATCTCGTCTTCTGGAGTGGGTACTTTAAGTTCTTCAGACCTAATTCCAAGTTTTGCTCTTTCAATAAGAAACTTATTCTTTACTTTAACCTCATTAGATTCTTTCATAAGAACCTGTTCAGCATACTCGAAGTCTATAAAGTCTAGAACTGTATCTAGAACCTTGGCTTTACTCTCTTTTGAGCCAGTGAGAGCTACAGGTTTTAAATCTTTTACGATTTTATCGAATTCCCTACGTTCTTCATTAGAGAGAAGGGAAAGGCGGTGCTTAAGTACAGTCATCTTTGAGGGTCTATAGGTCACGCCTTTTAAGAGGCCTGGAGTATTTGCAATAATCGCAATGGTGTCGGCAGGTATTACGAAGTAGGGGACTCGGTCAGTTAGACCAAGTTTCGGATTAGCAATATCTAATAGCCCAAGCATATGGTAACTGCAATTTTCAGTTAAGTAGTAATAGCGAAACCCGGTACTACCCATTTCCCAAAGGTGGGCAATAATTCTTTCAATCTCTTCAGGCTTTAAGTTTAAGTGATAATCCCATAGGTCTCTAGATTCAAAATCGCTATATTCTCTTATTTTATAAAAATAGGGCATAGTCGCAAACTCACCCATGAAGCCACCGGCAAGTCCCATCAGACCGTAAAGAAAAGCGTTACCAGTTGTAACGTTTGCAGAGTAATTAGCTGCGTAGTCGAGCAGTTCGTACTTTTGACCTTCTTTGGGATCAGAGTTTTTACTAAATCTCATTAAAGTGTGACCAAAAGCAGAAGCCGGTCTACTGATAAAATAACTTGAAAAGACTAAGCTGATACCTTTAGCAGAAAGCTTTTTAAAAAAGTTTTCATACTTGGGGCAGGTTTGATTTTTTATTACTCTGTCAGTCTTTAAGTGCTTCTTTAGAAAAAGATACCGGGAAGGAAACTTACAAATTGGATGTTCATCAATATCTTTTAGCTTATAGCTCTTTGCAAAAGCATCGATGGTCGCTTCAAGTTCTAACTTAAGACTTTCATTTCCACCATCAGAGAAGAAAAAACTTTTTGTATCTGCCTCACTCTCGGTTCCTCCGAATAGGTTCCAACGCCAATGCATTAGGTTTTTCCATTCTTTTGATTGGGAGAGATTTTTATTTCTAGATTCTTGGATGAGTTCTTTCAGAGGAGTAGAATTTGCGAATGATGCTTCGCATACTATTGAAAGTAAAATGGATAAAAAAAGGCCTCTGATCATGCCAATAAATTAGCTAATCAGAGGCCTTGTGGCAATTAAATCACTAGATTAGATACAGGCTTTGCTGTTGTCGATAAGCGATGTGATTTTCGCGTCAACTTGTGCAGAAGTTGTTCCTTCAGCAAAAATTGTCCCGTAGTTTTGTTGTAAAACAGAACCAACGGCGTCAAGGTTTGTACATCCGTACATTTTAGTTAGTGAAGCAAGAGTATCACCTTCCCCACGAGCGATGTCGTTTGAAAGAGCTACTTTGTTAGCTTCAATAAAAATAACTTGGGCCTGTCCACCAGCTCCGTCTAACTCACAGTTAGAAGTACCAGAAGTCATACCAAAAGTGTTGTTACCAGAAGTACCGTTAGTAGTGGCACCAAGTACTTGGTGAACTAGTGACGATCCGTCTGTCCAAATTGTTGAACCAAGACCACAACCTTGTGCTTGGTAAGATGCAGCTGAAACAGTTCCAGCAAAACCTAGTGCGATAACCGCTAATAGAATCTTTTTCATAAGTTCCTCCATGGATAAATATTAGACTCTTGAGTATAAAAAAGATTAACAGACAGTTAGGCCGCGAACAATGGGAATTTATAGTCATTTCAATACTTTTTATGACCACAATGCTATAAAATGAATCAAAAAAGTCGGGATAGGTGTATGGCATTAAATGAAGTTCTTGAAGTGGGAAAATTCCAAAAACGATTTTCTGAGTTCGCAAAAGAGAGAGAGTGGGAGCAGTTCCATTCACCTAAAAATATATCTATGGCCTTATCCGTTGAATCCTCTGAGCTAATGGAGATCTTTCAATGGATGAAGACAGATGAGTCTAGAGAGCTAAACGAGAATGACCTTAAAAAGGTTCGTGATGAGGTCGCTGACGTCCTCTTATACACGCTTAGAATAGCCGATCTTTTAAATATTAATTTAGAGGAAGCCATTGAATCGAAGATGGAGCAAAATGCTCAGAAGTACCCCGTCGAAAAGTCGCGGGGCAATTCTAAGAAGTATAATGAGCTTGATTAAAGCCCTAAAAGGCCGTCTCTAAGACCTTCGTCTTTGGCGTTAATAAACCAAACTGAAAGAAGGGCCTTTGAGAAGTCTCCACCTTCAATAGTTGCCGATTTAGAATTTGCAAATTCAACATGGACATCTTTATCAGTAAAAGTGAATACAATCTCTTGGTTCTTTTTAACATCACCCATAAGTGAGTTTAGCTTATCAATTCTTTTTTGAATTTTAGTTCTATCCTTCACGGCATTTCCAAAAGCCTCATTCCAGCCATTAATAAGTTTTTCACCTTTAACATCTCTAACAAAATGCATGCGAATGTATTTCACACCATTCGAGTTCAAAATGGTTTGAGGGTCCTTGGATTTTTTCTCTAAATAAAGA
>JAIBDQ010000087.1 GCA_024686135.1 Halobacteriovorax sp.
CGCAATCATAAACTCCTGAATTAAGTCCAGTCTGTACCATATTGCAGATCTCGATATCTTCTAGCTGAACTTTATCACTGGCCTTTAAAGACTTTTCAACATCTCTTCCTTTATCTTCATGAAAATAGTCGAAAATAACTTTGCAATGATTTTCATCAATAGGAATAACCCAGTTAGTATCCATCCATTTCCCATAACGATTTATCATGAAGTTTGGATAGACCCACGTGTATTCTGCCTGACCTTCCACTCGACCGCGAACTTCCTCTTCTTTTGCCTCTGAAATTTCTCCGTCACATCGTTGAATACTAAATTTTTCTCCAATTTCTGTTTTATAAGATGAAATATCTAACTGTGTACTAAGTCCAGGATGCATATGAGGAACATGGTAACCACCATCTAAATAATTATCTACATAGACTTTCCAATTACATGAAATCTTATACTCTACTCGTTGGACAAAATTGAGGTTTTGATATTGTTTTTGATTAAATAAATCTAAAAGGTCTAATGGGACTTCAGTTACGTTTTCCCCAACAAATAAAAAGATAAAAGGCCCAATCAACTTTAAAGGAATTTTCCTTAAATTTAAGTCTTTAGCATGAATCTCTTTAATCGCTCCAGCTTTAGGAATTTTCTTCAGTTTACCATCTAAAGAGTATTCCCAGCCATGATAAGGACAAGTTAGTTTTTCAGTTTTGCCTTTGCCGCGGGCGACACAGGTTCCGTGGTGAGAGCAGACATTATAAAAAGCTATAACTTCGTCATTTTTTTTTATGACTACAAAAGGCTTATTTAAAAGCATGCCTGTAAAATAATCCCCTTCTTTTTGCACATCACATAAATGCCCTACAAAATTCCATTCATCCTTAAAGACACTATTCTTTTCTAATTCGAAAAAATCCTTTTTTACATACCAAGAGGCTGGTGGGGTAAATGCATTATCCACAGCTAGAGAATCATCAAATTTTTGAACTTCGCTAAATAGTTCCACGATAAATACCTTCCCTCAAAAAGAAGATATTATAAAACAGTGTTCTAGAGTATATCCAGTTTTTTGAGCTTTGATCTTTTCGACATTTCCTCAGGAGTTGAGAATAACAATAGATGGGCATCAGAGTTCTCTAAAGAAGTCTGCTCTTTTTGATCATGAGGAGATGGACCCGGCGCTAAGGGAACCTTAGGGTCCGTCCAGTCTGGCGGTTTTGGCCCCTCAAAGGGCTTTATATTTAATGCCATAAAAAAAGCCTCCGTAAGATCTATTTTATCACGAAGGCCCGATTTATTATAAAATGTATAAAATCAATTAGTTAAAGCTGACTTTCATGCTTGGATCACCAAATAAGTGGTACCAGACCAAATTTTCTTCAGCAGCTTCTCTATCATCATATGTCTCTAGCAAATGAATCTGACCCTTTAATAGAGCCTCACCTAGTGTGTTAAATCCGTCTTTAGCTATGGCCTGATTAATCCCTTTAGCCATTACTGCAGGTGGATGCCAAGAGATGTCTACTGAGCCACCATAATAAGCGACAGCTCCGATAGGCTCACCATTTTTAGTTTCATTCATAAACCTTTCACCTAAACGACCTTCATAAGAGAAGCGTCCATTCTGGCAGGCAACATCGATGATAACGGGTTTAACGATACCTGGATTTAAATCCTTAATATGCCCAGAGTTGTAGTCCCCTCTATTTACCGATGACCAAGAGTCTCCCGATCCATGTCCAATATAAGACAGCCAATTAGCACCTTCATTGAGGGCCTTATTAATATTCCTAGAATTCGAATTAGAGTTCTCTTGAAAATAAAGGCTTGATTTTGTTCCAAACACATCTTTAAATTCAGCATAAAACCCTTCCATATATTCTACGTCTGAAGGATTAGATCCCTCATCACTTGCAATACCTACAAAATGATTTCTACCTCTATTTACTGAATAAGACTTGGAATCGTATTCTTTAATCTTTTTTAACTGATTTAGAACGTCTTTTTCCGTGTCTGCCACAATTCTTCCGTAGAAAACATCTGGAATGATATCTTCGCTTCCTCCCATAGTGAAATATGAAGTATCACTTGGCGTTTCCGCATCAGAAGAAGTGCTTTTATATTCAGTTGGCATCGTTTCTTCATGGCCAATTAAAAGAGCAAAGTTATAACCATTTCTTCTATACTCTTCGTGCAAGAATGACTTTAGTTTTTCGGATGTTTTTCCAATTGTTTTCAAGTCTACGACTTTAACTTTAAATCCTTGTGATCTTTTATAATTAGCAAGTTCATTCGTCGCATTTACTAAATGTGAAGCTGAAACCATTAGGTAGTTTTTATTAGAAGAAATTTCTTTTCCAACCTCTGAAGAATTAAAATTAATCCCACCACCTTTTACCCTAGTAAGACTAAATTCTAGTTCAGGATACATTTCAAACTTACTATTTCTATACTTTGCCGGTGATACCGTCACTTTTGATAGTTTTTCACCTCTAAAGTCACCTAGGTACTCAATCTTATATAATCCACGTCCTTCTTCATATTTTAGAATATTAATATTTGGATCAAGGTTTTTATCTTTAGCACAACGACAAGGAAGCTCTCTGGCAGGTGTTGGCTTTAACCCTTTCACAGTGAAAGCCTTTCCTTTTATAAGTTTAATTTTGAAGTCGCTTGGCACCCCTTTGACGATAAAGCTATGGTAAGGCAATGAGGGTCTTGAAACCTCTTTTGTGTTTTCTAGTCCATCGATTTCTACTGAATTAAACTCATCACTAAGAATTCCATAAGTCTTGTCTTCTTCCGAATTGAAAGATGGGATAAGAAATTTAACTTTAATAGTTTGTTCTGAATGAATTTTTTCAACTACCTCACCTCTTAATAATTTCGTTTCTAGTAGTTGATAAACTTTTGCTTCAGTGGCGAACGAAAGCATAAGTAATAGCCATATAAAGTTCTTCATAAACTCTCCGCAGGTTTAAATGGGGTATGAAGACTTAACGGTGTTTTTTATGAGCACGTGATTTTGAAAAGCCTGCTAGTATCTGACAGGCAGTAATTCCCAGCAACGCAAGGCATTATCTGCCGATAGCTTTTCGTCACGCGTCTAGTAGCTAGAATTTGGCGAAATTTCTTACGAAATTTTAATAATATCCGAGTCACAAGCTCGGTATTTTATGTTACATTCCCGTCCATTAAACTTATTCAAAATTGAACAGTTTTCATAACTTAAGGAGACACCCCCATGCTAACTAGAATTTGTGCCATCGTGTTTATTGCTGCGACTTTGGTCTCATGTGTAAACAACGACAAACTTGGAAGTAAGAACAACCCTGTTAAACTTTATTTCACGCCTTCAGTTGATAGTGACACTATCGCTTCTAACTCTACTGACTTCTTAAAGTTCTTAGAAAAAGAAACAGGTCTTGTTTTCAAAACAGGTATCCCAACCAATTATATTGCCGTTGTGGAGGCATTTGGTTCAAAGAGAGCTGATATTGGTGTGATGAACTCATTTGGTTATATTATGGCCAATTCAAAGTATGGAGCTGAAGCGAAACTTAGAGTTATTCGTTACGGACATGACTACTACCAAGGCCAGATCATTGCCCATGTCGATAGTGGGATTAATGGAATTCAAGACCTAGAAGGAAAGAAATTTGCTTTCACAGATCCCTCTTCTACATCTGGCTATATGTTTCCTCTAAAGATAATGAGAGATGCCAAAGTAAACCCTAGCAACACAACTTTTGCTATCAAGCACGACAATGTTGTTACTATGGTTTATCAAAAACAAGTCGATGCCGGAGCCACTTATTATTCTGCTCCTTCTTCAAGTGGTGAAATTAGAGATGCTCGTTCAAGAGTCAAGACTCAATTTCCTGACGTGGAAGATAAAGTAAAGATCATCACAACAACTGAGAAAATTCCAAATGACCCATTTGTTTTTAGGAAAGATCTTCCAGTAGAAATCACAACTAAATTCATTGCTGCCCTTAAGAAGTATATTGCAACTGAAGCAGGAAAAACTGTTTTCAAGAATATCTATTCTGTTGATGGAATCATTGAAACCACTGATGATGACTACAATGGTCTTAGAGAAATGATCAAATCAGTTGATATTGATATTGAAAAGCAACTTAAAAACTAATTCCTAAGTAAGGATTATAAAAAATGTTAGAGATTACAGATCTACAAAAAGTTTATCCCAACGGAACACATGCTCTAAAAGGGGTAAGTTTTGGAGTCAATAAAGGTGAATTCCTTGTTATTATCGGTCTCTCGGGTTCCGGTAAATCAACTCTTCTTCGTTGTATCAACCGTCTTCACGAACCTACCTCAGGCAGTATCAAGTTCGAAGGCGAAGAAACAATTACTAAAAGAGGAAAAGATTTACGAAGTCTGCGAGCAAGAATCGGAATGATTTTCCAGCACTTCAATCTTATTCCAAGAAGGTCCGTTTTAACGAATGTACTTTCTGGTACATTATCAAGAACTGGTGTTCTAAATTCACTCTTTGGAATTTACTCAGAAGAAGATAAGAAAAAGGCAATGGAGTATATCGAAATTGTAGGATTAACAGGAAAAGAAAACCAAAGGGCAGATAACCTCTCAGGTGGTCAGCAACAAAGAGTTGCGATTGCAAGAGCGCTTATGCAAAACCCTAAGATTCTTTTAGCTGATGAGCCGGTAGCTTCTCTTGACCCTGCTACTTCACACTCAGTTATGAAGTATCTTAAGAAAATCAATGAAGAACTTGGTGTTACCGTTGTTTGTAACCTCCATTTTCTTTCACTTGTTCGTCAGTACGCTGGCCGAGTTGTCGCATTAAAAGACGGGAAATTAATTTACGAAGGTTCTCCTCTAGAGATTAATGAGGAATGGTTTCAAACTATTTACGGTGAAGATGCCGTTGAAGTAACGATCAATTAAGGAATATATAAAGATGGCTACAAAAACAGAGAGACTTCCTCACGAACCGACAAATATGCAGCTGATCCAAAAAACAGGACAAGCTTTTTGCCTAGATGTATTTCTATGGTTTTATGTGGTTCTTGCAAGTCACAAAATTGTATACGAAAAAATAATACTAGGACTACGTTACCCAGACTTCCATTGGAATCAACCTATTACAGCGTTAGTAGTCGGTATTGTAATTGCTTTTGCACTTACTTTTACAAGACTTTCCATTGGTAAGGCTTGTTTTGGTCTTTATAAAAGAGACCCAAACTACCCAATCATGAAAGAGCCCTTCTCAATCCTTGGGGTTTTTATCCTACTAATTACTATCATCTCGGGTATCTTTATTACTCAGATCAGTATCAGAGAATTTCTCTCAGAATCAGGTCTTCAAGGTGCTAGAAGAATTTTCACGGCACTTTTTCAACCAAATATGGCAATTTTTGAAGCTGCTCTTTTTGCAGCTATTGAGACCATCTATATGGCCTTTATTGCAACAATTGCAGCTCTTCCATTTGCTTTTCTCTTCGGTTTTTTCGCCGCTAGAAATCTAATGGCCGATTCAAAATTCTTTTTTACTATTTATGTTCTAGTAAGATTTTTCCTTAACATGACTCGCTCAATTGAACCTTTAGTTTGGGCGATTATCTTTTCAGTTTGGGTAGGTATTGGACCTTTTGCAGGGATGCTTGCACTAAGTTTACATTCAGTATCTTCTCTAGCGAAGCTTTACTCAGAGCAAATTGAAAATATCTCGGACGGACCTATTGAGGCCATTAAAGCCACTGGTGCTCATCCAATCCAGGTTGTTTGGTACGGTGTCGTTCCTCAAATTGTACTTCCATATCTTTCATTCACCATTTATAGATGGGATATCAATGTCCGTATGGCCACAGTTATTGGTCTAGTTGGTGGCGGTGGTATTGGTACATTGCTTATGCAGTATCAAGGTTTAGCCAAATGGAATGAGGTTGGACTACTTGTTCTAGTCATCGCATCTATCGTATGGGTAATGGATTATAGTTCATCAAAAATTAGAGAAGCTATAAAGTAAATAATCCGAAAGGATTTTTCTAAAAGGGGTCCTATGGGGCCCTTTTTTTTGTAAACAAGGAATCAGTTTATGAAACTTGGTAACTACGTTCAAGGCTCTTGGACAGAAGGTAAATCAAACTTTGCTAGCCTATATGACGCCTCCACTGGAGAGACTATCGCTGAAGCATCCACTGAAGGCATCGATTTCGGAGAAATGCTTGGTTACGCAAGAACTATCGGCTCCCCCGCTCTTAGGAAATTAACCTTTCATGAACGTGCAAGAATGTTAAAGGCCTTAGCACTTCATTTAAATTCTAAAAAAGATCAGTTTTATAAAATTAGCTTTAAGTCAGGAGCAACAAAGATTGATTCCTGGATCGATATTGAAGGGGGTTTTGGTAATCTCTTCACCTACTCTTCCATCGGAAGAAGACAAATGCCAAACACTCCACACTACGTAGATGGAAACTATGTGCCTCTTTCAAAAGAAGGAACTTTTGGAGGTCACCATATTCATGTGCCTAAAGAAGGTGTGGCCATTCATATAAACGCCTTTAATTTTCCTGTATGGGGCATGCTTGAAAAGATTGCTGTTAATCTCCTTGCTGGTGTGCCTGCTGTCGTAAAACCGGCCACCTTAACAAGCTACCTTACCGAAGCCGTTGTTCGTGAGATCATAGCTTCCAATATTCTACCTGAAGGTGCCCTTCAGTTGATTTGTGGTAGTGCTAGAGGAATTCTCGACCACGTCGAGTCCCAAGACGTGGTAACATTCACTGGGTCAGCAACAACAGGAAAGATGCTTAAGTCTCATAAGAATATTGTGGATTATGCCGTTCCGTTTAATATGGAAGCTGATTCTCTAAATTGTTCTATCTTAGGGCCCGATGCCAAACCTGGAACAGAAGAGTTTAAAATCTTTATTAAGGAAGTGGCAAAAGAGATGACCGTAAAGGCAGGTCAAAAGTGTACGGCCATTAGAAGAATCATTGTTCCAGAGAATTATATTGAAGAAGTACATACTGGTCTTAAAGAAAGGCTTGGAAAAATTACAATTGGAAACCCAGCAACAGATGATGTGAGAATGGGTCCCCTTGCAGGAAAAACTCAACAAAAAGAAGTCATGGAGAAGATTGAAGAACTCTCCAAGTGTTGTAATGTTCTTATCGATGGAAGAGAAGATATTAAGCTTATAAGTGGAGATAAAGAAAAAGGATCTTTCCTCTCACCCACCCTTCTTCATTGCCCGGCCCCTCTAACCTCATCTGCACCGCATGACATCGAAGCCTTTGGTCCTGTCTCAACAATTATGGGATATAAAAGGACAGAGGATGCCATTACCTTAGCTAAGTTAGGTAAAGGATCCTTAGTTGGTTCCATTATTACCGGTGACGACGATTTTGCCACTGAAGTAGTCCTTGGTAGCGCAAGCCACCATGGAAGAATGATGGTTCTAAATAAAGACTCAGCTAAAGAATCAACTGGTCATGGCTCACCGATGCCACAACTCGTTCACGGTGGCCCAGGAAGAGCTGGCGGTGGCGAGGAGATGGGAGGAATGAGGGGGGTCTTTCACTATATGCAAAGAACTGCTATTCAAGGGCATCCCACAACTCTTTCAAAGATTACTGGAGTCTATCAACCAGGGGCAGCTCAGATCGAATCTGATGTACATCCCTTCAGAAAATATTTCGAAGAGATTAAAGTTGGCGATACTTTAGTAACTGGTACTCGCGATATAACAAAAGAAGTTATTGATGAATTCGCTGATTTAAGTGGTGATCATTTTTATGCCCATAAGTCTGATAGTGACTTTGAAGGAACACTTTTTGATTCTCAGGTTGCCCATGGGTACTTTTTAATATCTGCGGCTGCCGGACTATTTGTTGACCCTCCAAAAGGACCTGTCCTCGCCAACTATGGAATTGATGAACTACGTTTTATAAAACCAGTCTATGTAGGATCAAAAATCCATGTAAGATTCACTTGCAAAGAAAAAATTAATCAAGAGCCTCGTGAGGATGAAGTTCCAAGAGGCGTAGTAAAATGGCAGGTAGATGTTAGAGACGAAGAAGATGAGTCTGTGGCCCTAGCGACAATCTTAACTTTAGTGGCCAACAAGCCTAATTAAAGACAGCTATTATTACGTTCAGGATAAGTTACTACCCACGACTTCTTTAAGTTGTGGGCACGTCTTATTTCACAGGCATTCTTAGATTGGTCAGTTTTTTCCCTACCACTATAGTATTCCCAAAGAATCTCATCATAGGTTCTGACACTAACAATGGCGATTTGATTTTTTAATAGACTCTCTCGATTTTTAACAAAATATTCGGGAAGTGAACTTAGGTTCTCTTTACAGTTCTCTTTTATACTTTCTACGAATTCTTCAAACTGTTCATTCGAATTAAAGTCGTTCCCTACAATTGTTGGGATATGACCGGTTCCGTTCGTTTTAGGAAACTGGACGAGATTTCCTGCCTTAAGCTTTAATTTTGAACCAATCTTAGCTTTTCCTTTTTTTGTCAAAGAGCACCAAAGCTTAAAGCTTGGACCAACAAAAACCTTCCTCCCCTCAGTTAGTTTATAGTTCTCTGAGGCCAGTAAGATAGGGGAAATGATTAATAATATCAAAACTCGCATAAAACTATTGTAGTTGATACAGAGCACTAGTGTTTTCAAGGGCATACTCTTCCTATAGAATGCCTGCATGGGACTCTTATATCCATTTCCGGCAAGCGAACAAGAAGTTGATCGAATTGCACAAACTAATGAATCTATTACTTTAAAGACCTACGGTCTTCCTATGATTTTCTGGGGTTATTTGGCTGCGTTCTTAGTTGTGATCTTTGCTATGGTTTTGGCCATAAAAGGACCGTTAATGACTATGATGTCTAGCGACGATCCTATAAACCCCAAATTAGCCTACCTAGTATTAGCAACACTATTTCTCTTACCGTTTACGGCCCTTACCGCATTTTTCTACGAGAAGTGGTTACATAAATCAGGAGATCAACTCACTATTATTCATCGAGTTTTCTTTTTTCCTGTTTTAAAAAAGACTTATAAACTCGACCAGGCTACTCCGTTTATAGTGGAACATTTTATGGATTCTCCAAATATTGCAAAACTTGAGAAGAAGCCAGAGATGAGGGCCTTTGAAAATCAAGGTCATTTCCTATTGCATGCGCATTTAGAAGATAATTCTTTCTTAACAATTGATAGGCATTCAAGAAAAGCAGATCTTCAAAAGATTAGTGAGATGCTTGGTAAGTACTAAATAGAGCAAACTCTTTTCCAATCTGGAATTTCCGCTAAGATTTTTTTCATATCATTAGCGCATTTTGGCGTATATGAATAATAAAGTGCTCCATCCTTTAAAGCGTCAGCTACACCTCGAAATTCATCTGGATGAAAAGCTGGACAACCATAACTTCTCCCCATCTGAGCCCCTTGATTATACCAAGCACCGTGCATTACTACGCCATTTGATTTTGCTTTATCGTTAACGCCCTTATTAAGACCTTCCATTCGAATTCCATTATGTCCGGCAGGATAACCCTTACCAAGATAAGGCCAACCATATACTAATTTTCCACTTCTATCTCTAAATTCTCCGTGTGAGCAGCCATACTTAGGCTTACCGTATAGCCTTACATGTTTCTTATAATTTTCGGAGGTACAACCCCCGGATGAAGGATAAGTATTTTCTACTTTAAAGAAGCCAGGCCTCGTTGCATTAGTTCTCGTGCCATTAGATTTCGTGCAGGTATTAAAGACACCAGTGTTTCCACTTCCTTTATCACTAGTTCTTCCGTGTGAAACCTTCCTTGCTACAACTTCACCCGTATACAAGTCAATTTGCATTGATCTTTTCTTAGTCGCATTTTGAGAATAATCGGCGATCATCATATAACGAGGATTGCCTTTAAAAGTTGCGGACTTTTTCTTTCTATAGGCAAAGGCCTGCTTGACTGAATTCATATCAAACTTAGAATTTAATTTTTTAATATTTCTAACGGCCTTTGAATACACATCACATGGGTCATTATTCATACTCTTAACGACTTCACCTGAACTACCTGCCAGATAAAGAGCTGCCTCAGAAGTACCTTGAAGTTCCTCCACGCATTGAACTTCGACCTTTATATTTTCGTTTTGATCTTCAGCAAAAGAGGAATAATTAAAAGTAAAAAGCAATATGGTGGCCATGGTTAGTTTTCTCATAGAATCAGTTTATATGAACCTAATTTTTGGGGATATAGAGAAGATGATTCCACATGTAAACATCTGGAATCAGGTTATTTTTTGACTAAATAAAAAACTCTTGGATGCCATAGAGAATGGGCGAGTTTAAGGAAAATAAAGGCCCCCCTAAAGGGAGCCTTCATTCAACAATTATTAGTCACGACATGAATACTTTACGTATGCTGTCCATTGCTTCTCAAGTTCACCATGACGGTTAACTCTATAGCTCATTCCATTTACACCAGCAGCATAAACCTTAACTCTCATTGCTGAGCTACATCTGTTAGGCTTAAGCTTTCCTCTTTTGATGTCTTCTACAGCGTCCATCATTTTAGCTTCTACATCAGATTGGCTGATTCTGCTAAAAAGAGTGTGAACACCAGTCACTGTTCCAGCGAATAATGAAGTTGTTGCAAGTAATGCTGTTACCATAATTAGTTTTTTCATCGTCTTTCTCCTTTTAAGAAAAGTTTGTTTGTTGTTGAAACAATTTGTAGCTTTCTAGATTTGAAAGAACAATTCTCAAAACAAAAAGTCGTTCATTTCTGTACCCTTTTGTGTACACAAGTTAGTTCGTCATCAAAAAAAATACCATACAAAAGTCTCTGATTTTAGGTAGATTCACTTAAGATTCGTCGTCACATTTTTTGACAGTAAATCAGCAATTTTATAGTTTCACCTCTATAAAGAGAGTACAGAATGAATGAACATGTGGACGCACTACCAGACATAAGAGGCTATTCGGATTATCGAGTATTTCTTAAAGATTTCTTTGATCAAAAGAAAAAAGAAAACTCCAACTATAGTCATAGAGTTTTTATTAGAAAGGCCCAAATGAGTTCGCCTAGTCATTTGAAGATGGTTATTGATGGGAAAAGAAACCTAACAGGCAAAACTGTTAAGAAATATATTTCCGCTATAGGGCTTAAGAAAAAAGAAGCAACCTTCTTCTCATTACTCGTAAATTATAACCAAGAGCAATGCCACGAAGAGAAGATCGCCCTTTTTCAGCAAATTATGCAAGAAAAAAGGAAAAAAGGACTTTCAGATATTGAAGAAGCTCAATATGATTTCCTTTCAAAATGGCATTATGTCGCCATCTATTGCCTTTTAGACTTAAAAGAGTTTAAAAATGATCCTCTTTGGATCTCTAATAAGATTAAAAAGAAAGTTTCTTCTCAAAATATAGAAAAGGCCATTTCAGAGTTAAAAAGACTTGGTCTTATTAAAATTAATAGTGAAGGAAAATTAGTTCAAAGCAATGGTCCCCTCGATACTAGTGATGAAGTTCAGAATTTAGCTTTTAAAACTTATCACAAAAATATGTCAGAGCTTGCCATCCACTCCCTTGAGAATGAAGATTCAAAAAATAGAGAGTTCAATGGTGTCACAATACCTATAGACACAAAAAATATGGCAAAGATCAAAGAAATGATTAGATCTTTTAGAAAAGAATTAAATGAAGTTGCTAGCAATATGGAAGAGCCTAATGAGGTATACCAAATGAATATCCAATTTTTTCCACTTACTGAGGTTGATAAATGAAAGCTAAACTTATCTCTTTAACTCTTATCTCCATGTTTTCAACGTCTGCCATGGCAGCACTAGGTGGAGTCGGGGTTGGTAATAGCTTAACTGTAGCTGGATTAAATATTGCGAGAGGGTTTAAAACTAAAGAAGAAGCTATTGCTCATCTAAAAAAACTGGCAATGGAAATTAACCAAGGTAAATCTTCGCAGGTGAATCAGTTTATAAGCGATGGTAAATGCAAGAAGGCCTATAGTAAATTTAGCGGTGCTGACTTTTATGATCTTTATCCTATAGAAAAAGATAGTGTTAAAAGAGAAGTACAACTTGCAATGCATCTAAAAGTTCATTTAAAAGATTGTAAGAAAATATCAAGAATAAAGGATGATCAACCCTTTGATGGGCCTAAGAAATAGGCCCGATTTATTTAATATATTTATTTAATATATTTTTTTAATCTACTTTTCGACAACGTTTATGAGTCACAATGACAGTGGCTCTTTTAAAAGATTCAAGCTCTTCGTGACGATTAA
>JAIBDQ010000118.1 GCA_024686135.1 Halobacteriovorax sp.
CCTAAGTCCGCGGCCTGGCTACATGAGGATGAGTTCAAGTCATGAAAATTGAGACATCATTTCTAGACGGTAAAAGACAACTTGCTAGTTTCGATGGCCATGAGATTATTAGCGATGCGAATATTAAGAATGGTGGAAAGGGAAGTGAGCCTGAGCCATTTGATTATTTCGCGGCCTCAGTTATTCTATGTGCTGGACATTATGCTCGCGAGTTTTGCCAGGCCAGAAATATTGATTTTAAAGATTTAAAATTATCGACCAGCATTACTAAAGATGAATCAGGGAAGCACCACTTTAATACAGATGTTAGCCTGCCCGCTGATTTTCCTAAAAAGTACCATAATGCCCTTATGGCAACCATGAAGAACTGCACCGTAAAAAAGGCCATACAAGCTGGTCCAGTGTTTGATTATCAAATTGCAGATTCTTAATGAGAGCAGAATTTAGTTAAGACCTCTGACCCCGTTAGGGGGCAATTCTCAGGTGTCTTAGGAACTTGTTTTCTCGCTAACGGTGTTCCGAAAAGTCTTAAGCTTTCTAATTTCTTTAAATACTGAAGTCCATTTAAGCTCTTGATTGGATTTCCAGTAAAATTAAGTTTTCTCATCTTAGGAAGACTGGCCGTCAGAAAAACACCTAGATTTTCGATACCAAGACTTGGAAGGCTTAACTCTGTAAGGGCCGGGGTATTATGTAAAAAGCTTAGGTCTTGAAAGATAATATTTCTAAGAGATAGGACCTCAAGATCTTTAAAACTATTGAGGTTAACTTCAGTTAATCTTTTATCCCCAAGGATAAGCTTTTTTAGTTTGAGTCCTTCAATAGTCTTTGTTGAAACAAGGGACGTATTAGAAAGGTCGAGCTCTTCAAGTATAGAAAGCTCTCTTAAAGCGTTAAAGTCCTGAATAGGGGTATTTCCTAAATCTACCCCAATAAGATTTTTGAGTTTTCCAATCTCGTCAATATTTTGGATAGGGTTTGATGAGATGTCGAGTTTTTGAATTTCAAGTTTTGTGTCGATAATAGTTTGAAGTTCTCCGAGCTCAACTCGGTTTAAAATAAGCTCCTCTAATTGAATAGCTTCGCTTGATTTAAGATCAAAGTTTTGAAGATTCATATCTATGATCTTAAGTTTTTTTAATTTAAGCAGATGAAGAGGCTCAATTGAGTAAGAAGCATCCATGGTCTTCACACCAGAGATAAAAACCTCTTCTAGACTCTCTAAGTACGCTTCAACTTCTTCGCAGTTATTATAAAAGGCTTCGGCATTATCCTGAGGCATAGAATCCACTTTTTGATCAAGTAAAAGCTTTAGAAAATTCCATCTAGGAGAACCAAAGTCTCTTCTCTCGCACCAGGACTTTACGCTATTATTTGAAGCACTCTCATCCTTGTCTTTAAGGGTAAAACTTTGAGTTTTTAAAACCTTATTACCGGAAGTTTTTTCAACCCAAGCCCCGTGAGCGCCGGCAAAGGAATAGAGATTTTGATTTACCTTGCAGTCGATATGATAGGGAAAGTCTTCATCTGAGGTTCTTCGCATGGCCTTGGGAGTAAGAACAATATCGTAACCATTAGTAACCCCAATAATGGCCCAGCCTTTTTTCGTTTTAATATAGGCCGGTCCGCCGCTATCCCCGTGGCAGGCCCCTTGGCCCTGATCTCCTTCAAAAAGAAGAATATGAAAAAAGCGGGAGTTATCATAATATTTTTTAAGCCTTGTGGTGGTCACAAACTTTGTTCCCGCCGCAATTTTTCCATCTTCAAGGGATGAATTTCCAAAGCCGGCCAGATGAACCAGATCAGAACTTGGAAGCTCCTCTTTTTGACTTAAGATTGGCAGCGCCTTGTAGTTTGCCGGAGCCTCTTCTTCAAGCTCCACCCAGGCCACATCAAAGCTAGGGAAGGTCATCTCCCAATCTTTTGGGTAGCGCACCTGCATGCGTTTTATTTTTTTAATGATTCCATTTTCCGGTTTATTCGTATCTGCGCCAAAAAAAACGAGGACGTCTTCTGTTTTCTTTCCCACAAGGCAATGTTTCGCTGTCAGGATCATAGTTCTTGAAATAAGAGAGCCCGTGCAAAAGATTTTCTTATCAGCAGCTTTTATAAAGGCCACTGTATTATAGCTCGCTGGATGTTTCGCTTTAGGGAGGGTGCCTCCTACGATCTTATCTCCAGCAAAAAGGAGAGTAGGTAGCAAGGCGAATAGAATAAATATTTTTGGCATGGCCTAACTTAACGTCAAATCTGATTTGCCTCAATCTGCATGTAATCTCTCTTCGTCATAGGTACACGCTTCCTTTTGGCAATTTCAGGCACTTACTACTTAGATAACGAATTTGTTAGAAAAAACCACCGGGGGGAGATTCCCCCGGCTTAAAATCGACTACACTTCCTTTCTAACAACTGGCAGAACTTTAGTGTGGTTGATGGCCTCAATGCCTTTTAAGTTGTCTGCATTTTCTGGTGTCGATGCACAGGACACAAGAAAAAGTAATCCAAATAGAGCAATTAATTTTGTCATATTCGCCTCCTGTTGAATTTAGTTTCTTATAGAACAGTTTAATTTTCCAATATATATTCTCTATACATTGATAGGTAAAACCTATGTCTAGGTTAGATAACAGAGTTTTTTATTTTGGTTTATTAAAATGCAGACCAGTGGCAAGTATGCCCTTCTAAAGTTGTTTCATGAATTGTCATCACTGAGAACTTACAGATCATAAGCTTTTCGCTTTTTTCATTCATCACTCTACCAGAATACGTATAAAGATTTCCGACTCTAGCTGTCTGTTTTACACATGCAGTAATGTCCTGATTCGGTCTGGCAAAATTTTGAAATTTTGCTTGAATGCATCTTCTAAAAACCCCAACAGCTAATTTTTCTTCTCTATGATTTGGGTAATGCATTTCACATAAATGAACACCGGCCGACTGAACCAGCATTTCCATCATTTGAGTTCCAGGGAAGACTGGCATTCCAGGAAAATGTCCTTGAATAAGGGGGTGATCTTCACCCAAGTAAAAGCTCGTCTTAATGCCCGTTTCATCAATCTCCACAATATGCTCCAAGAGCAAGTTGGGCTTTTTATGATGAAGATGCTTTTCTATCAAATCGTCCATACCTAAAGATAGGATAACTCGATTTTAGAGTCCATTGATTATAATCAAGTATATCAATTGTCTAAGTAGAATTAGTCAAGTGAATAGGCCTTACCAAACTCTGGAACCAAAAAGTTAAGATCCTTTCCTTTTAAAGATTTTTTTAGGGCCTCAATAGGCTCATCACGGCCTTCATCAGTAAGCTGAAAAGTCCCAAAATGAATACCAACACTATGGCGAGAACCAAGTTCAATATGACCTTTCACTGCTTCTTCTGGATTAATATGTGCCGGCTTCATAAACCATCTTGGTTCATAAGCGCCAATGGGAAGAAAGCTTAAGACAATATTCTTGAATTTCTTTTTAATCTCTTTAAAGAACTTTCCATAGCCTGTGTCTCCAGCAAAGTAGATTTCGCCTTTTTGTGACTCTACGACATAACCACCCCAAAGTGTTTCAAATTTATCAAAGAGACCTCTCGCGGACCAATGCTGATTGGGCATAAATGTAATCTTTAGACCTTTAAAATCAAATTTCTGATACCAGTCCATCTCCAAATAATTTTTGATTCCTTCTTTTTTTAAAAGCGCTCCATTTTTAAGTCCAACTAAGATAGTGGGTGAATGAGCAGCTTCCAGCTTTCTTAAAGTAGGGATATCAAGGTGATCATAGTGGTTATGAGAGATAACAACGAGATCTATCGGAGGAAGATCTTCAAATTTTATGGTGGGAGCATGGACTCTTTTTGGACCAGCAAAACTTACTGGGGAAGTTCTCTCTGACCAAATGGGGTCAGTTAAAATATTGACTCCATCGACTTGCAGAAGAACCGTGGCGTGGTTAACTATAGTATAAATAATCTCTCCTTTGCTCGTCCTTCTTATAGGTTTGCTCCCTAAGGGAAGATCAATCCATTCGGGCCATTCCTTTCTATCGTTTTTAAACAGTTTCCATTTCATCAGAGTAAAGAATGACTTGGGGGGAAATGGTTCTAAGTTCTGGAACCTCTTCCCATCATAAGGAGCGTTATAAGGGTTTTTGAATTCTTTAGACGAACAGCTCGTAGCTACCGATAAAAAAGAGAGTAAAATTAATAGTGTTTTCATATTTATTTCTTAGTTAAAAAATTCCCGAATGACTTCATGACAGCAGCGTGGATAGGCGCTTGAGTAAATTTATAAATATACCAAGGAAGAGAGGGGACAAAGTCATTAATAGAGGCCAGAGTATATCTTCCGTCAGCGATGGTCCTAAATTCAAGCCAGCCAGTATTGGACGTTTCCGATAAGAGTCCACCGATGATATGAAACTTATCTCTAATGGAACTAGATTCATCTTCGATATGCTTAAGAACGAGTAAAGGTTTAGGGATTCCATAAGCATAGAAAGAGACTTGGTCATTCTCTTTTTTAGCAACAAGAAGAGATTTTAAATGTTTTGGGAGCCAGTCTATATAACGATCGCTTATCTCCTTACCAGAAAAGTTGGATGGGTTTTCTAGCCTTTGAATTGAACGTACCGTTTTTTCTTCAAGTTTCGTTTTTGACTTATTTTGAACCAACTTATTGGGAGAAATTCTTTTAAGCATTTCATCGTAAGTCTTATATTTTATAAAAGACTCAATAAGGGGGTCGACTTTAGGAGAAGGGAGATCACAGGTCAAACTATCAATGAGAGGGGAGACAAGCTCATAGTCTGTCTCACCAAAGATTTTAACCCAAAGTTTTGAAAATGAAGTTGAGTTTATTGGAAGAGAAATAAAAACTTTCTTTTTTCCAAAATAATCAGATGTTTTAAGAATAAGGTCTTTATAAGTTATAGACTCACCATTTACTACGTCGATAGTTTTGTTAAAGAATGAGGAATTATCGATGGATGCACTTAAGACTTTTGTTAGGTCATCTATATATATGGCCTGAGTTTTACTCTTGGTCCATTTTGGCAAAACCATTCCTGGAAGATTAAAAACAAGATTTTTTAAAATTTCAAAAGAAGACCCACCGTTTCCAGCGATCATTCCGGCCCGAAGAACTGTGACGGGGATATTCGTGGCCTTAAAAACATCTTCAACTTCTCGGCGACTTTCTAAATGTTTACTAATGTTTTTTTCAGGAAGAAGCCCCCCAAGATAAATAATTTGTTTTACTCCAGCACTTTTACAGGCCCGAGCAAAATTATCTGAAATAAGGAGGTCTGCATCTTGAAAATTTCCTTGAAAAAGCCTTGTTGAGGGCATCATTGAGTGAACTAGATAGATTGCCACATCCGTATCTTTTAGTGCCTCTTTTGTGCTTTGATAAGAAAAGAGATCCGCCGCCACCCATGAGAGGTTTTCATCCGTTGAATCTTTTTTGCTACGACTAAGGCCTCTGATTTTAAAATTACAATTTTTGAGTTCAGTCAGGAGGTGCTTACCTACATAACCTGATGCTCCTGCAATCGTGACTCTCGTCATTTCTTAATCTCCTTGTCTAATAAAATGCCTTTTCTATAATACACTAAATACTCGTAATTATTATGCATAATAACTATTGTCTAGCTTATGTCGATTGATTGTAGAACATATTCTGCTACTATCAAGGCAAAGGAAGATGCCGTGGACACAATTCTCTTTATCATACAGCTCTTTTGTTGCTTTAGCCTTTTCGGCTTAATTTGGACGATACAATTAGTGCACTATCCGGCCTTTTTAGAAGTAGACTCGAAACGTTTTGCAAACTTCTCAGAGGAGCATAGTAATAATATTAGCTTTTTCGTAGCCCCTCTTATGATCGTTGAGTTTGCTACAGGAGCTTTGCTTTTGTTTAATACGACTAATGCTCTATTTATTACTAATTTTATTGGTATCCTCATTATCTGGTATTGCACTTTTTTTATAAGTGTTCCCTGTCACCAAAAACTATCAGTAGGCAAAGACATCGGAGTGATTAGGAAACTCATTAATACAAACTGGATACGAACGATAATTTGGACTGTTCGCTCAATAATATTACTCAGTATTCTTATAAGGAAAGTAAATTGAAAAAAAACTGGATGGGCATCACTCTTTTGTGGGCCGGTGTTTATAATATTTTTTGGGGAACGTGGGTGGTACTTTTCCCCATGCACGTCTTTGAATTAACCGGAACTGCGCCGCCAAAATACCCAGAGCTTTGGCAATGTGTGGGTATGATCGTGGCGGTTTATGGACTTGGCTATCTTATCGCGGGGACAGCTCCCTTAAAGCACTGGCCAATTGTTTTGGTTGGATTTTTAGGTAAAGTCTTTGGACCTATTGGATTTTTAATAGCAATAAACAATAATGTCTTTCCCCTTAAGTTTGGGTGGAATATTGTTTTTAATGATCTGATTTGGTGGATTCCCTTTGGACTGATTCTTTTTAAGGTAAGTAAAAGAAGTTCTGCCTCCTCTATGAGAACAATTAAAGAAGAAGAGTTCAAGAACTTCGAGGACCGAGACAGGGCTAGGTTTATCAACTCACTATCGGGATATAAATCGGCAAACCTTATTGGAACTACCGATAATAAAGGCAATACAAATCTCTGTATTATAAGCTCCGCCTTTCATTTAGGAGCTAACCCCGCACTTATGGGTTTTATCATTAGACCAGATTCAGTCCCACGAGACACTCTCACAAACTTAAGAGAGGGAGGAGTGTGTACTCTTAATCATGTTCATCATTCTTTTATCGATCGCGCCCATCAAACCAGCGCGCGTTATCCAAAAGATTTAAGTGAGTTTGATGCCTGTCTTTTAACCCCTATGTTTATAGATGGGTTCGAAGCACCCTATGTTGCTGAGTCAAAGATTAAATTTGGTTTAAAAGTTGTTCGAGAAGAAAAACTTCCTGAAAACGGAACGCATTTTATTGTTGCTCAAATTATGGACGTTCATATTCCTTCGGATTGTCTCAATGACGATGGCAGAGTGGATATCCAAAAAGCCGGCAGCGTTTGTGTTGGCGGGCTTGATACATATTATGAAGGACAGAGACTTAAAAGGTTTTCCTACGCAAAGCCTGGGTCTACCCTAGAATCCTTGGAGGATTAAATGTTTGGACTATTTAAAAAAGACCCGATCAAAAAACTTGAAGAGCAATATTCTAAAAAAATGCAAGAAGCCGTCAATGCGCAAAGAAACGGCGATATTGATGGATTTAGTAAGCTCTCCTATGAAGCTGATAAAATTGATAAGCAAATCGAAGAACTAAAGAAGGACTAAGCGTCGGGAAAGCCGAGGCGACCGACGATGGGAAGCTTGAGCGCTGGGCGAAGAAAGTCGATGCCAAAAACTAGGCCTAGGATATTAACTTCGATGCCTTCGGTGACTCCGAGGGTAAGACCAAAGATGCCGTAGAGTGAAAATTGAAAACCCATGCCGCCGGGACTTTTATCAAAGAACATGGAGTCAGCAAGAAAGTCTTTTCCTACAGCATGGGGAGGAAGCTCGACGGTGAGCTCATCCGTATTTCGAATGAGGTAATCAATAAAGGTATTACTATTTGGTCCAGGGAAAACTCGGTAAGTTCCGCCTCGTGGATATTTCTTAATTAGTTTTTCAATATGAGTGATGACCTTGTCTGCTTTTTCGCCGCGAATGGTTTGTAGTATAGTTGGTTTATTTCCGTACCAATGACGATCGGGTAGATCGTTCTTTACGCTAACTGCAGTAGGGGCTCTTCTTAAGTTCCAGCCGATGACTTGGGCGACGGTGTATTCTTTTTCATCTTTTCTCTTCCAGCTTACCCAAGGGTGGATGCCAAAATATCCACGCCAGGAAAAGGCCCTCGCTCCATAGACTTGAATGATGGACTCTTTAAGATCTGATGCCTTGGGGGCTATCTTCGCTGACTCGCGACTGGCCGTGCGCCATGAGCCATTAGAGCTACAGGAAGAGAGAATAAATAAGGATGCCAAAATCAGTATTTTCATTCCCATAGCTTAGGATGATTGTCACCGCCCTGCAAGGGGACTATGCTTTTGTCTATGTCAAATCGGGCCAAAGGCTATTACTGTATTCTTTTCGGAACCTTCTGCGTTGGGGCCGTTTCGGTGACTTCAAAGAACGCTCTCTCTCATATGAGCCCGCTTTGGTTTTTAACCTGGATGTATTTTTTTTCCACCTTTTTAAGTTTTCCTTTTGGAAAGAAGTTTGAACTACCTAGTGAGAAAAGGGATTGGTGGTACTTTGCCCTGCATATTGGGGGAATTGTTTTTGGTTGGTTTGTTTCTATTTCTGGCCTTCAGTATTTAGACGCACCAACGGCCGCTTTTGTTTCTCGTTTTGAGTTTCCAATTTTAATGATGATCTCCATGCTTTTTTTACAAGAGAGATTAGGAAAAATTATTTATCCCGTAATACTGATGAGTATCTTCGGGGTGGTGGTCATGACGGATGAAGGAATTCTTAAAGATGTCTTGGCCGTTAACTTAGGAAAAAATTGGGGAATCTTTTTAGTGATGCTTTCGGCCTTTGGTTTTGCTTTAGGGGAGCTTGGGACTAAGACCATTGCCGGAAAGATTGACTCAAGAGTGTTTACGTTTGTTCGAAATATGATCATCTTGCCGTTCTTTATTGCCATGGCCTTTTTTGTGGATGGTTGGGTCGTTCCGACTAAAGAGGGATTATTTTGGGCCGCGGCCTGCGCTCTTGTTGGACCAGTTTTAGCGCGAATCTTTTATATGGAGGCCTTGAAACGAATTCCTTTAGGTCACGCCACTATCTTTACTCAGCTTGAGCCTATTCACTCGCTTTTCTTTGCCTTTATCCTAGGAATGGAGCTTCCCGACGGCAGAGAGTTTTTGGGCGGAGCATTTATTCTTCTAAGTTGCTTAATTCTTGTCGTTTCTCAGTACCTAAGGCCGGACAGGCGCAAAATTTTGGTGTAAAAAACCAGCAAAATAATTCATCGCAGGGAATACTATGATCAGTACGGATAATGTAAGTCTGGCCTTTGGCGGACGTAAGCTTTTTAACGACGTAAATATTAAGTTCACTCCAGGGAACTGCTACGGACTTATTGGGGCTAACGGAGCTGGAAAATCAACCTTTGTTAAGATTTTATCTGGTGAGCTTGAAGCGCAAACAGGTTCAGTTAATATCACTCCCGGTGAAAGACTTTCTGTCTTAAAGCAGGATCACTTTGCTTACGATGAATACCCAGTTCTTCAAACGGTCATGATGGGTAATGATGTTCTTTTTAAGATCATGAAAGAAAAAGATGAGATCTACGCTAAAGAGGATTTCTCAGATGAGGATGGAATTCGCGCTAGTGAATTAGAAGCTGAGTTTGCAGAGATGAATGGCTGGGAAGCCGAATCGGATGCTGGGATCATGCTGGCCGGTCTTAAGATTGGAACAGAATACCATCACAAACTTATGAAAGATCTAACGGGACCAGAAAAAGTTAAGGTTCTTTTGGCCCAAGCGCTTTTTGGAAATCCGGATATTCTTCTTCTGGATGAGCCTATTTTTTACAAGCAGCGTTATACTCTTCTACTGTGATTTTTGTACCAATATCTTCCTTAGTAATACCGAGTTCTTTCTCAACAC
>JAIBDQ010000177.1 GCA_024686135.1 Halobacteriovorax sp.
TAGCAGTGCTGTCAAGCGTTAAGGTAAGGTAAACACGACGTCATGTAATTCTTACAGGCACCTGTCTTTATCGTTTCTGCCTTGGGACTCTAAGCTCGTACTTACATAGCGGAGGAATGAGTATGAAAACGATGATTCGTGGGGCGTTGATGGCAGGAATCTTGTGGGGAGCGATGGCAGGAACTGCCTTAGCTAAGGACATACTTTTAGCATCAGTGACTAACGACAATGATGCTTACAATGGAAGACTTTACTTGGTGGTTGATGAAGAGGACAAAGCGACAGGTTTAAAACTTCACGACTTATCCGACGGAAAGACCGATAAATGGCAGGCATCTGCCCTTGCTAATGGTGGAGCCGTGCTTAAAAAAGAGGGTAAGCATAAAGTGATTGTTCTTAAGAGTAATGACTTTGAGATTGATCGCGGCGGTCATTTTAAGCTCGATATGCTCTATAACGGGGCCACTGGAAAACGACAGTCAGTAGAGTTAAAGGTTGATTTCGACGGTACTGATTGGAAGATCTTTAGTAGAGGGAAGACCGTAAAGCGTATGCACTTTATTGTTAAAAAGGTCGCTTTCCTTGGTGTTGTTGGAATCAAATCAGTTCAATTTAAATAGACTTAATGATGCCGTGCTTCTAAAAGGAGCATGGCACTTTTCAAGATTACCCCCTAAAATATTCACATGAGCTTAAAATATGTAACATCGGATAGGCGTTTTTGGCCTTTGTTTTGGACCCAGTTTTTAGGGGCCCTCAACGATAATTTTTTCAAGAATGCCATGGTCATTCTTATTGCTTATCAAGGCGTAAAGCTTTGGGGACTTGAGTCTGCCATGCTGGTTCCCGCAGCCGGTGGTATCTTTATCCTTCCTTTCTTTTTGTTTTCAGCAACTGCTGGTCAGATGGCAGACAAGTACGAAAAAGCTACGATGATTAAAGTTACTAAAGTGACTGAATTCATCATCATGTGTGTGGCCTCTCTTGGTTTTTACCTAGGGAACTTTCAAATGCTTTTCTTTGTTCTCTTTTGTATGGGAACTCAGTCTGCTTTTTTTGGACCTCTAAAATATGGAATAATTCCGGCTTTGGTAAAAGATGACGAACTGGTTGTGGCCAATGCCTTTGTGAGCACCGGAACTTTTATAGCCATTTTAGTGGGGACAATTATGGGAGGGCAGTTTGTGTCCTTTGAGAACTATGTTCTTCCAGTTTCGCTTGGTCTAACAGTTTTTAGTGGCCTAGGGATTTTAACTTCACAGTTTATTAATAAAGTCGGGGTTGTTTATCCCGAGATTAAAGTTGATTACACTTTCTTTAGACCTACTTGGGAAATTTTAAAGATCACCGCCAGAGATAAAAAAATCTTTAAAACAGTCTTAGGTATTTCTTGGTTCTGGTTTATGGGAGCGGCCATCCTCTCTATCCTTCCTACTTATTGTAAGGACGTTTTAGGTGGAGATAAGTCGGTCGGAACACTATTCCTTGCTCTCTTTACCATTGGTATGGGAGTGGGATCTTTTATTGTCGCAAAAATTTCCCATAAGAAAGTTGAGATTGGAGTTGTACCCACGGCCGGTGTGATCATGGGGATTTTCCTTATTGATTTATATTTTATGCCAAAACTATACTCAAAACCTACTGAGCTAATTGGTCTAAGTGAGTTTATTGTTAAGCCTTGGGCCTGGCGAGCCGTTCTGGATTTATTTATCATTTCAATTTTTGGAGGAATGTATACGGTTCCTCAAATGACATATGTTCAAGAAATTTCAGACCCAGGAGTACTGGCTCGAACAATTGCAGGAAATAATATTTGGAATGCACTTTTTATGGTTTCGGCATCCGTAGTAGTGATGCTTTTAGTCCCTAAAGGAATTCCTACCGTTTGTTTAATTCTGGGAATTACACATATCCTAGTTAGTTATATTGTTTATTGGTTCTACTCAGAACACGCAGCTCGTTTTTGGATGAAGATCATTGCTAATACTTTTTATAAAGTTAAAGTCAAAGGAGAAGAAAATGTTCCTAAAGGTCCTTTCATACTTGCCAGTAATCATATTAGTTTTGTGGATTGGGTTATCCTTATGGGGACCCTTAAAGATCCGATCCGTTTTGTCATCGATTATAACTACTATTACATGCCGATGGGACCGTTTTGGTTTAGCCAAGCTAAGCTCGTTCCTATTGCCACAAAAAAAGAGGACCCAGAGGTCTTAAAGAAGGCCTTCGATAAAATTAGTGAGCATCTTGCGGAAGGGGCAACTCTTGGCATTTTTCCTGAAGGCTGGATAAGCCGAGATGGTAAGATGAGAAAGTTTCAGCCAGGTATTATGAAAATTTTAAAAGATAATCCAGTACCGGTAGTTCTTGTTAGTCTCGATGGACTCTGGGGATCAATCTTTAGTTATCATGGCGGAAAAGTTGTCTTAAAGTGGCCAAAGCTATTTTCAAGAAGAGAGGTGACGGTGACTATTCATAAGCCAATAATGCCTGAGCATTACACTTCTAAAGAAGCTGAGAAGATAATGATTTCAGCAGTTTCTGACTATTTAAAGAACGGCCAAACAGTCGCACCTTCAAGTCAAGAAAGCACTTAAATATGTCGAAGAGTAGGGGTGAAGTTCCTACTCTTTCTACTTTTCACATTTATTCTTTATTCTTGCGGAAAAACTGAGTTTATCCCTCCTCCGCCGACGGTTGTCATAAGTAAAATACAAACTGCTGAGAACTTAAATAAGTTTTACAGTCCTGAAATGAAAAACCTTTATGTAAGAGTTTTTTATGAAGTCGGAGCTGAGCCATACGCTGGAAATAATAATCGAGATCAACCGGTCTGGGGACTGCTTGAACAAAATATTAAAGAAGTCTTTGATACGAGAAATCAAACCGTAACTTACCATATTCCAAAAGAGCTTTCTGAAATGAACTCATTTCCTGCTCAAAATAAAACGGGATGGACTTCAAACGAAATCGTAAGTTTTGCTCAAGGCTTGGGCGTTCCTACAACAACAAATCAAACTTCTTATTTTACTATTGTTTTTGTTAATGGAGGCTTTAACAATGGCCAGGAGATCTCTAATTCAGTTTTAGGTGTTAGTATTGCTGGAACCACTATTATTGCCATCTTTAAAGATGCTATTAGGCAGCTAGGTCCAAGTGATGAGTCTTTGACTGTAAAATTTGGAGAGCAGGCCACACTTGTTCACGAGATGGGTCACGCTTTAGGAATTGTTGCTAATGGAGTCAATGTCGTTGAGGATCATCACGATGAAGAACATGGTAGTCATTGTTCAAACACTAGCTGCGTAATGTATTGGATGAACGAAGGTAATAAGGACTTATTGGAGTTTATTCAAGGAATCGTCCTTACAGGAAATGCAACTCTTTACGGGCAACAATGCTTAGATGACATAAAGGCCTACAACCCTTAATCTAATACCCTACATTGGAGAAGTTATGGAAGCATTGCGCGATGGGGATTGTTGGTTTTTAAGGCTTGATAAAGATGAGGACCTTTTTGGCACTCTAGAAGAGTGGGCCGCAAAAGAAGGGCTAAAGTCTGGTCATATGTCGGGAATCGGTGCTCTTAAAGAATGTGAACTTGGTTTTTATCATTTAGCAGATAAGCATTACGACAGAAAAGTTTTTCCAAATGAAGCAGAACTTTTAAGCCTCGATGGAAACCTTTCTTTCCTAGATGGAAAACCTTTTTTTCATATTCATACCGTTCTAGGGGATGAGAATTTTCAGGCATATGGAGGTCATTTATTTTCGGCCAAAGTTGCAGTTACCTGCGAAATTAATTTTAGACCTTTTAACGCTGATATTAAAAGAACTCCTAATGAGGAAATAGGATTAAATCTATTAAGCTTTTGTCGTGCAGGACATTAATGGAAAAAGCAATCTTAGTTGATTTAGATGGGACTCTCGCTGATATTGAACATAGAGTTCATCATGTACAATCTGAAAATAAAAACTGGAAAGAGTTTAATCAGAATATGGAGTCTGACTCTTTGAACGAGTGGTGCGCTGACCTTGTTAAGGCCATGCGTTCAGAGAACTATAAAATCATTTTTATTACAGGTCGAGGAGAGTCAACAAGAGAGGCAACTGAAAACTGGCTTTCTAAGCATGACATAAGTTTTGAGCATTTATTCATGCGTCCCTTAAAGGATAGAAGAGAAGACTTTGAAGTAAAAAAAGAAATTTATGAAAATCAAATCAAAGATGATTACCAGGTTATTTTTGTTGTTGAAGATAGAGCGTCAGTTGTAAAGATGTGGAGAAGTATCGGCTTAGTATGTTTACAATGTGACTGGGGAGACTTTTAATGAAACGATTTATACTTGTCCTATTCTTACCGTTGGTACTCTTTGCAAACGAAAAAGACTTCACCGCTATTGCCAACAAAAAATGCGGAAAGATTACTGATAAAAAAGAGCGAAACTACTGTATAACGGGAACTTTTATTGATTTTTGTAATAAAAATAAGAACCAAGCCTTTTGTAAAAAAGAAGCAGCAAGATCTGACTACGCTAAGAGAATGGAGGAGGCGAAAGCTGTCCTTAAAAAAATATATAGAAGTGTTAAAAAGAATAATGGGGTTTTAAACCTCTCAGAAGTTTTTCCTAAAGATAATAAGGAATCCTATTATTATATCTTTGGAGTGCCATCACACTGTAAAGATTCATATGATAAAAATACTCCAAGCAATTCTGCTAATCTTCATGGGATGTATGAGAGAACAAGCTTTGCGGAAAAAGGTATTGCAAAGACGCTCAATAAATATAAATGTCCTAAAAAAGGTGAGTTTAGGATCTATGCCATTGGGCAGATTGACGACGATCTAACCTTCGATGTTTGGTATGTTGATAGTAAAAAGAGAATTAAACACTTTCGATCAGATTATAAACGCTAGTGGTAGAGGGCCTTTTAAGCTTTTTGCCGAATTCAAAATGATTTCCTATGATTAAATAAACAAGGATGTTTATTATGAAATGGATTTCACTACTCATTATTATCCCATTGATTCTTGGATGTAAAAAACAAGACCAAGCAAAGCAAGAACCTCAAGGTTTTTCCTTTGGCAGCCCTTTGTCGACCAATCGAAATTTAGATAAGACTGAAACTTCTAATGCTTTAGAAGCATGCACCTTAGTCAGAGAAAAAAGAGAATATTTTGAAACTCTAGAAGACAATCGCTGGGAGTTCGAATTTAAAGGTGAAGAATCTCTATGCGGAGGATCGCGTGCTTCAGGAACAAGGTATATAACAAGGTTAAGGATTCCAGGAAGTGGACCACTTACTTTTGAATCAAAAACCAGAAGATATATGAATGAAATTCTAACTGATAGAAATGGGTTTCTTTCCCATTACTGCGAAGACCTCTTTAGCAAAGTACCAACCAAGATGATTCAAGCTGTTGGCGGAAAAAAACTTCAGTTAACTGTTTCCAAGAATCAAAATCATATATTGCTTGAGGGTGCTTGGTATTATCCAGATGATCGAGGTGTTTTCAAGGCCTACTTATTAGATAAAGTTCTTATTCATACAAAAGCGACGACTAATAATAGAAGATACTATGGTGTAGCTAAAGATAGGGCCCAGCACCGTCCTTGTGACGACGGTAGCGTTAAGTATCTAAGACAGACACTTCTTTAATCTGCGTTGATATTGACGAGTAAAGCCAGTATTGCAAAACCGATCATAAGCATTATGATCTGGAAGTTCTTGAAAAATTTTAGCGACCTCTCTAGTCTTTTCATTGCCTGTACTCCGGGATGGGGGTTATCCGGTGGTGTCTTATTGTCATATTAATATTCTCTCACCCTAAGTCGTTGCAATTTGGATGCCTGAAATTCAGACGCTTATTGGCATCGTGCGATGCGTGAAGAGATTGTTTTCTCGAAGCCTAGGTTCTAATTGGCCCTATATAGAATCTTTGATATGGGATTTTCGCGGCGCGTACGCGGTTGGAGTGGCGGCCCATATAGGCCGCCTTACAATTAATTATAAGTCATATTCAAACTTAAAAGCTCCAGAGTATTTGAAACCTTGCAGGCTTTTATCAAAGTCTTTATGACCAGACTTTTTGTAGGTATCGCCGTAGTAAAGAATCTTGTTAGAACCTTTAAGGTAGGTTCCTTTTAAGGCGATGGTTGATTTGAATTGTCTAAACTGAGTTTTAAAAGCGGCAATAAACGTCGTTTTTCCGGCTTTTTTAACAGTCCAAAACTTAGTTGTTCTCCATTCAAACTTCTCTCCTCTAAGAACAACTTCTCCTTGTCCTCTTGAAGGAACTTCTAATGTAACGGCTCTTTTAACTAATTCACCGTTGGGTAATTTGTAAGCAATAGTTCCATCAACTGCGGCATTAGCAATCACAGAACCAGAGAAAAATAGGGCAAAAATTAA
>JAIBDQ010000204.1 GCA_024686135.1 Halobacteriovorax sp.
AAAATGGACCTGGCCCTATTTGAAAACAAAGGATCAAACCTCGAATTCAGTCAGCTTAAGGACTTCCTTAGCTTTTTGAAATTATATGGTTATCCAAAACCATTTAAGTTTTCACATGTAGAAACCAATGGACCTCTAATTGAAAATCTTAGTCTAGAGGAGAACCTTCTCCTTCATTTAAGCGGTACCGAAACAGAATCTCAAAGAACCAACCTCTATAAGCAGCTGGATCAGACTGGAAACCCCCATCTAATCGCCCTTTTCAACTCTATAAGTCTAAAAGAAAATAGACCTTCTACTGTTGATGATGAATCAAGAAAAGCCTTGGCTTTAGTCAAAGCACTATTGCAACCAGGTGATTTTCTATTTTTAGAGAATCCTGAAAAGTTCTTAGGAAAGAATCTCCTAAGCCTTTTTATACAAGCTTTGGTTTATAAATCAGCGACGACAGGCCTAATTGTAGTAATCAGTACTAGGTTTAAAAACATATGGGCACCTCATTTTACTAAGCGCGTTTTTAGAAACGAAAAGAATATTTTTAAGGTTAGCCACTTCAATCAAACAGGACTAGATACGCTCTTTAAGATACAAAATGCTCCCAAAGCCGAAGAAGAGGGGCACTTGAAGATTGTCAACCAAATTTCAGAAGATACTGACGAAAATAAAAAAGCTGCTTAGTCCCTATAAAAATTGACAATTTCAGTAGTGAAAATTGATAATTAGCTCATGCCTACGAAGAAAAAAGTTCAATTAAATTTCATTGATGTATTCGCCGGAGCCGGTGGCTTTTCATGTGGTATGGAAATGGCCGGTCACAAATGTTTATTGGGTGTTGATTTTAATCAGCATGCCATGAATACTTTTGAAAAGAATCATAAACATGCCGAAGTTTTCTGTGGTGATATCCATCAATTGAAAAAGAAAAAATTAGAAGACATGTTAAATGGAAATAATATTGACGTTGTCGTAGGTGGACCTCCTTGCCAAGGCTTTTCAACAGTTGGTACTGGAAATCCTGATGATGACCGAAACTCACTTTTCCTACAATTCGTTAGAATCGTTCGTATCACAAAACCGTCATTTGTCGTTATGGAGAACGTGACGGGGTTACTGGCCAAGAAAAATGAACAAACGCTAAAGGCGGTTTTCAATAAATTCGAGTCTATGGGCTACAATATGGGTGTTCAGGTCATGTCTGCTGAACAGCACGGAGTTCCTGAAAAAAGAAGAAGAACCATAATTATAGGTAGCAAACTAAACTCTAGGATTGTTTTCCCAAAGGCCAGTCATAATACCGTTATTGGAAGAAGTTTTATTCCACCTGTAACAGTTGGTGAGGCCCTAAAAAAACTAAAAACAAGAAGTGGCAAGATATTGAATCATGATCTAGACCTAGCTCAAGTTAGCAATAAACTAGATCGTGACCGTCTCAAGAGAATTCCAGAAGGAAAAGGAATTCGTTATGAAAGAGATGAAAAGGCGTATTTGACTCCAAGATTAAAGCTTGGAATTAATTGGAAAACCATTCGAGAAGGACGTTTTCGTCAGACCAAATACCAAAGACTTGATAGAAAATCTCCTTCTCCGACAATAATGACTCATAGGCATAGTTACTACCATCCAATAGAGCACCGTTATTTGACCCAAAGAGAAGCTGCCGCCTTGCAAAGCTTTCCAAATAACTTTGAGTTTACCGGACCCGTATCGGCTCAGTGGAGACAAATTGGAAATGCTGTCCCTCCGCTCTTAGGAAAGGCCATTGGTAAGGCCATCTCAGCTATGGTTGAGTCAGCAAGAAAAGAAAAGAAAATCTCCCGCAAGAAGACAACCATACAATCTATTAAAACGATTAGAGAAAAAGCATTTGTCTATGGGGCACCTACCCTTGAGGCAGCTCAATTACAAAAGTAGTATTTGCTTGATTGTTGTCCACGAAGATCTTTCCTCCATGCTCTTCAACTATCTTTGCACAAAGACTTAACCCAAGACCAGTTCCCTTCCCCACAGACTTTGTCGTAAAGAAAGAACCCCACATGCCCTTTTGAACTTCTTCAGAAATTCCTCTTCCGGAATCTTGAAATTTAATGATAATTTTATCATCACCAACTTCCCAACCTAGTTTTAACCATTTTTCATCAAGACCTTCAACAGCGTCGCATCCATTGGTGATTAGATTTACAAAAACCTGAAACATTTGAGTCACATTAATATTTACTTGAACCTCTTCAGACTCAAGAATCTCCATTGAAACCTGACTATCCTTAAGCTTTCCATCGCAAATGACCTTCGCATCATCGACAATATCTTTTAAAGCAATTACCTGCTTCGGATCTTTATCACCTTGCCTCACAAAGGATTTTACCCCTCTTATGATTTGTGTGATTCGATCACAGGTATTTACTATTTTTTCAGAGGCCTGAAGTATCTTTTCAGTCTCACCTTTATCAACTAATTTTTCTAATCTTTGCCCCTGCATCCGAATCATCGTAAGGGGGTTATTCACTTCATGAATTATGCTGGCAACCATTTCTCCTAATTGAGATAGCTTCTCCGTAAAAGACACATGCTGTCTCATACTATTAAGTTCAGTAATATCGATACCGATGACGACACCTTGATTTCCGTTGTCAAACTTTGTACCAGTAACCCAAAACTGCTTATCGCCACCATCAATTTGTGACTCTAGTTCTTCATAAATAGTTGGTGCCTTGCTCTGAAAAAGAGAATCGGCAAAATTATAAAAGCGCTTATTTACCGTATAAAACCCAATCTCTTTTCCTGCAAATTCCTCAGATTTAAGTTTTGTTAAATCAGCGAGTGCCTTATTTACACCGCCGTATTTCATATCTTTAGTAAGCCAGCTAATAGTACAAGGCGTAGTGTCTAAAATAACTTTTAGTTTTTCTTTTTCGGCCTGCATTTCTTCATACTCTCGCTCTCTTTCATCAAGAGCGTCACTAATACTTTTTAAGAACTTATCTCCATCGTCACTAGTAATATTTCCGTGACTATCTATAAGATTATTCTTAATGAGAATATTTTGAAGAAATTTATTCATATAGATACGTATCGACGTATCTAAGTTGTTAATAAAGTTAAATTTTTAAGAAAAGAGTCGGTTAAATTGCTATACTTGATCTTGGTAGTCGGCGTTTTGTAATTTATAGAAGTGCCCTTTCCTCGCTTGTAGCTCTGCTTCCGAGCCTTCCTCTATAAGTCGGCCTTTCTCAAATACTAAAATTCGGTCACAGGCCTTTAGTGTATCTAAACGGTGGGCTATCATTAAACAAGTTCTTCCTTCCATGGCTTTTTCAACGGCTCCGTGAATAATCTCTTCGTAACCAGGGTCAATATTAGCAGTGGCTTCATCTAAGACGAGGACGCTAGGGTTTCTAACTAAGACTCTAGTTAAAGCAACCAGCTGCCTTTCACCAATTGATAAGTTTGAACCACCCTCTTGAATTTCGCTATCAAGATCAAGACCTGTATCAGTCATGACATTTTGTAACCCAGTGTTCTTGCAGCATTCCAGAATAATCTCATTAGAAAGATCATCATCTGTTGTTAAGTTTTGCTTAAGGCTTCCCCTAAAAATTATTACGTCTTGTGAAACAAAGCCTATTTGCTCCCTAAGAAAGTTTCTTTCATAATCCCTAATAGATTTCCCATCTAACAAGACCTCTCCTTTTTGATATTCATATAGTCTTGAAAGAAGTGAAACAGTAGTTGTTTTTCCGCAGCCCGTGGTTCCTACAAGTCCAATCTTCTCTCCTGGCCTAATCTTAAAGTTAAGATCATCGAGAACCCACTGTTCTTTATTATAAAACATACCCACGTCTTTAAATTCAATATCACCTTTTAAAGAACCTGGTAGACCGCGGTAATCGCCATCTGTTCCCAGAGATTCTACTTCTGTTTTATGCGCCAAAAAGGTGGCCACACGTTCCGCAGAGGTAAAGGCCTGCTGAATAACATGAATCTCTCTGGCCAAGGTCATAATTGGCATAAAGAAGCGTTCACAATAGCGGATATAAGCGACAAATATTCCAACTGTAATAGCGCCAACTAAAAGAGACTTCCCTCCAAACCAGACAAGACCGACTAAAGGGAAAGTACATAAGAAGCTAATAAAAGGCCGAGACCAGGCAAAAAGATTATTAGCCGCCAACTGTGAACTTTGATGGTCATTGACGGCATCTTCATATTTTTGATTGGCCCATTTCTCCATCCCAAAGGCCCTAATAACTTCTAGGCCATTTAGGTATTCACTAAGTTTCGCATTACAGCTAGAGGATTTAGTACTCATTCTTCTATTTGTTGTTCTGACCAGTTCTCTTGTGAAAAAGATAAAGAGAACAGCTGGTATCATCGAAGCAATAAGAATTCCCCCAAGCTTTGGATAAGTCACAACCATAGCAACCATGGCCATAGAGGCAGTTGTAGCAGAGTTGATCAAACGACCTAACGAGTTTGAAAAGAATTGCTCTATTCCCTCAACGTCATGGGTAATTCTCGTAACAATCCTTCCCTGTGGTTGGCGGTCATAAAAGCCAAGGGGAAGATCTTGAAGATGACTAAAAAGATTCGCCCTAATATTAAAAATTGTTTTTGAAGTAGAGTAAGAAATAAGTCTTCGTCCCTGCCATGCAATTAAAATAGCAAAGAGCTCTAAAAATAAAATAATGGAGGCATACTTAACAGAGGCATCCATATCTCTGGCCTTAAGCCCCGTATCGACGAGTTGTCCTAGAAGTCTCGCCCCTAAAATATAGGTAAATGAGCTTACTATAATAAAACTTAGACCTATGGCCAACTGCTTATAATATCCTTTGGCATATTTAAATAAAGAAATAAAGGCCGCTAAATCACTAATACGATTTTCATTGATGACTGAATCATCTTGTTCATCGGCTGCAAGAAAGCTCTTCTTCTTTTTACTTTCACTCATTGAAGAACCTCCCCTTTCATTTCGATGACT
>JAIBDQ010000031.1 GCA_024686135.1 Halobacteriovorax sp.
AAGCTGTTATGAGTAAATCTGTTCAAACTGTTAATAAAGAAAGCTCTCTATCTTCAGTAATCGATACTATGGTCGCCCACCACTTAAAAAGACTTCCGGTCATTGAGGACGGTAAGCTTATTGGGATCATCACCCGCAAAGACCTGATGAAGGCCTTTCAGGAACTAAATAAGTAAAATCAGTTACTTATCATCTGTCTAAAAATTCGTCACATTAACAGTGCGCTGTATAAACTTTTCGTAAATCACCAGCTAATAGAGCTATTTCGCTAAAATAGCTCTATGGCACCAGCTCAGGTTTTTAAAAATATTAAGGAAGATCCTTATTTTTTGCTTAAGGATTATTTAAGGGATTTTCTCTTTTTAAGCCTCTTGTTAGGCGGTCTTTCTTTCTTAAAAACTGAATTAAGTTTGGACCTCCATTGGTATTATATTTTAATTTTTATCTTTGCCATTCCAACCGGCTGGTTAGTGGCTGCTTTTCTTCATAAGGCCGGCCATCAAAATGTTACAAAAGGACCTATTAACCGAATTATCGGTGAGTTCGTGGGTCATTTTGTTGGTTATGGATTTAATAATTTTATTATGGTCCATACTCTTCATCATTTATATTCGGATCATAAGTATGATCCTGTTTCGCCGAGAGGAATGAGCTTTCTTCGTTATTTTATCTCACCCAATAAATATATGATTGAGCATACAAAAGAATATCTAAGAGATATTCATTCTGAAACTGAAAACTACGAAAAGATTCTTGATCAACAAACAATTATCTTTCATCTCAATATGATTTTAAGATTAGCTTGCTGGTGTTTACTTTTTGGACCAAGCCTCTTTCTTTTCTTTTACCTTCCGGCGGTTTTTAGCAATATCGCCATTCTTGCTCATATTAATTACGTCTGCCATAGAGACTTAGAAGACGGGTCTGTTGAAGTTTTTAATATGAACCACAATCTTTATTATAAGTTCGCCAACTTTGTGACTATGGGCGGGTATTATCATAAAAACCACCATCAGAACTTGAGTCTTTTTGATCCAAGAAAGCTGAATAATCAAAAAGAGCGCCTACTGACTTTAAAACCTATTACCAATAGGTCTGTATCTCATGTAGAATTATCTAGTGATACATCCTCATTACGTCAGTACTTCAACCTTGACCGGGTATGGGGAGAAAAGGGCTCGCTTTAATGCCATTTTTTAAAAACTTACGAAATTGTTTTAGCCTTTCAGGCATAAGACATATCCCAGGTCCTAGGGGCCTTAACTTCGTTAAGTTAATGTTTCATTTTAAAAGAGATAGCCTTGGGGCCCTAGAAGAAACTGAGAAGCAGTTTGGGGAAATCGCCAGCTATGGTTGGCCCATTAACACCATCATTATTTACGATACGAAACTTATCAAGCAGGTTCTCGGCGACAAAAGAAAAATCTACGTTAAAGGGGCACAAACTGATGAAATGAAAGTTGTTATGGGTAACGGACTTGTTACCAATAACGATCGTCGCTCCTGGCTTAGAAGCCGAGTTATTGTGTCTAAAGAACTAGGTCCTGCCGCCATAACCGGTTTCTCTAAAATAATTTTAGACCTATCAAAAAAAACAATTAAAAGATGGAAGGATTCAAACGCGACGGATTTAGACTTTTCTCTTGAGATGAGAAACTTAACCTTCGCCATCGCTGGGAAGACCCTCCTTGGATCAGACTTAACTGAAGAAGATGCTCGAATTGTTGACGAAGCTGTTCTTTATACTTCAAAGATGGCCCACGACCATATGTTTGAACTCTTTCCTCTTCCCTACTGGGTCCCTACAAAAAAAAATAGAGAGTTTCATCGCCATAATAATAATCTTTCTTCAATCGTAAAAAGACTCTTAAGCCAAGAAAAGGATCATTCCGACGAATCGAAGGCAGCAAGTATTTTACAAAGACTTGTCTACGCTAAGAACCCCGAAACTGGTGAAGGCCTCAGCGACCAAGAACTCAAAGATGAAGTGATCACCCTTCTAATTGCGGGCTATGAGACGACTTCAAATTCACTCGCATGGATTTTTGGTCTTCTCTCAAAACATACCGAGATTCAACAAGAGTTAAGAGAAGAGATCCAAAGTTCTGAAGAGATCAACTCAATTAATTTTAAGAACACCCACCCAAAGCTTTATCGCGCTATTATAGAAGGCATTAGGCTTTACACCACCATCCCCATGTCTTCTAGAAAGAATTTGGAAGATGATCAGTTTGGGAAATATAAAGTACCCAAAGGAACCAGCATTGTTATCCCTGTCTGGAATATACATCGAAGTGAGAAGCACTGGAAAAATGCTCTTAACTTTAATCCCTCTCGTTTTGAGGGAGTTGAGGTAAATCGACTAGAGCACTATCTTCCTTTTTCAAAAGGAGAACGAAGATGTGTAGGAGAAAACTTCTCATTAATTGAAGTGGCGGTTATTGTCTCTGAAGTATTAAAAGAATATGAGCTAGAGCTTATTGGAAGCGCGCTTCCTAAAGCGGTTTCTCATGTAAGCTTAAAACCAGAAAGTGGTATGCCCATCAAATTATCAAAGGTTATCCCATGAGTATGATCGAAACTATTTATAAAAGGTCTTTTGGTAAGAGCGGAAAAGAAAGAACAGCCTTTTTTCAAGCCCTATCAGCTATTGTTTTCATTGTTCTTTCATTTTTTATGAAAGATCAAATCCACTTTCTTCTTCTCTTTGCATTTGAGGGCATAGGTCAAATTTTCTTTGCCTGGGATAATAAGAAGGGAGTTGATGAAGGTAATTTTCAAGTTAAATACTTTGAGCCTTCCACTTTAATTACTTTATCAATCGTTAGCTTTGCCTTGGCCATAGTTGTCAGGTACCACTTGGCCATCACCATCCTACCTGAACAAGCGATGCTATTTAATATTCTGACCGCGTCTTCAGTTCTTCTTTGGTTGATTCTTCATTTTTTTGGAAATAATCAAAAAGACTTATTCGGTGGAATCTTTATTGTTTTATCCTCTCTCGTTTTAGGAGCCACTTTTATTTATGTGGGTACTTATCCACTGATTGGTTATAATCTTATTGCCTATGGTTTCTTAATCATGTTCAGTACAGTTTTTCTAAAGCCTTGGGTTGCAGAGTTTTTAAATATTTTACTTTGGATTCACCTCTTTACCTTGGTTATAGCTCAATGAGTAAAGTTAGGTATCATTATTTTGATTATCTTAGGGCCATAGCCATGCTGCTTGGAATTCCACTGCATGCTTGCCTTGCCTATGGAGAAATTGAGTATCACTGGGTCTTAAAAGACCCAAGTCACTCCTATCTTATTGATATCGGTCTAGATTTTTTAAGGCTTTTTAGAATGCCCCTGTTTTTTGTTATCAGTGGTTTTTTTACAGCACTTACGATTGATAAGGGACTTTTTCTTAAAAAGAGAACCAGAAGGCTTCTCTACCCACTTCTCGTTTTCTTTATACTCCTTATAGTTCCACTTAAAATGGCCTGGGTCTTAATGGAAGTTCCAGACAAGCTTTATGCCTTAGATTTTCCTTTCCTCCTTCAATATGGAATGGAGAACTTCTTTGCTCCGGCCACTGCTGAAAAGTTTAGACATCCTCCTAACTGGGGACATCTCTGGTTCTTAATGTATCTTTATGTCTTCTCGCTTATTAGTGTGCCTTTAAAGAATCTAATCAAGATAAAAGTACAGAAGTACTGGCTTTTAATTCTCATCTGTTTTACGGCGAGTTTTCTTAGTCTTTTTACCATGGAATCACACTGGGTTGATCAACCTTTTAGGATGTACCCCATGGTGTCTCTATTCACTTACTATGGAATATTCTTTTTCTTTGGGTGGAAACTATTTGGATTTAAAGACATAAGCCTATCTAAAACCCCATCTCTTCTCATTCTTGGAACAGGTATTGCTCTTGCGGTTTTAAGATCTTATCTTGAAGTAGATACCCATCTCAATCTGGCCGGTTACAGTCTTCCCGTTTGGTCACTTAACTTACTAGGAGCACTTTCAACTTGGACCCTGGTTCTTGGAACAATCTATTCATTTAAAAACTTTTTTAATAAATCTAATAAGAAGATTAGTTACTTTGTTGACGCTTCTTATTTTATCTATTTAATTCATTTACCGATTATAATCGGGTTACATATTTTATTTAATCAAATAGAATTAAGTTGGGCCATAAAATTTCCCCTTGTGACTCTGATAAGCCTCATAGGCTCCACTATTATCTTTCACTTTATTGTAAAAGATAAATTAATAGATCGTTTCTTAAAAGGTAGTTACTAATGGAAGAGCTCACTTATCAAAAAGATGGCCTAGATATAAAGACTTCTCGTTTCTTAAAAAATAGAGGCTCTTGCTGTAAGACAACTTGCTTACACTGTCCATATGGATTTACCCTTGAAAAAGAAGGTCTTACTTTAGTACCCATTGAAGACGAAAATTTTAGTGAGGCAAAAGATCTTATCCCAAGTAATAAAACCTCTGGGAGCAATGTGGCGGCAAGTCTATTGGCCTCAGCCTTTGGTGATATAAAACCAGTGCAAGCTCTTAGCGAGTCCAATAAAGAGAATTATCTCTTAGTTAAGATTAAAGGGGTGACTTGCGCCTTAATTAAGAAAGAGAAGGGACAGGCCGTTGAAATCTTTTATGCTAAGCATTTTGAAAATCAGGGAATTACTCTTGATATGGTTAATACCTTCTTTTAATTTTGATTCAAAATACCTATCCTAGGTTTATGAAAATCTTAATAAGCTTTCTCTCCCTTTTCTTTATCACCTCCACCCTCGCCAATGACTATATTGTTAAGTGCACCCCTTGGGAGGATTCTGAGTTGAGTTTTTCACTTAATGCAGAAGTTGAGCTTACCGGTGGAAATTATACTGATGCCTGGGTCTCCATGAAGGTATTTGAGTCGGGAAGAGAGGTGAAGAGTATGAATTCCATCTTTAGTTTTGGAGTCTTTTTCATTGATATGCTTGAAGGCAAAAGAGTTCTTATTTTTGAATTAAAACCAGCTGGAGGACAAAGTTATAAGTACGACTTTCTCTCCTTAGCCGCTAATCACCCTACTCCTACAGGAAACTCCTATCTCACCTACAATGGAAGACAATATCAGGCCGAATGCCTAGCAAATGACTAGATGCGCAGGCCTGATGGCACTTTCCTTGTAATTAATTCCCGCTCGTTTTTTAAGCCATCTTTAAGGTGTTAAAAACACTTACTATGCAAATAAACGTACGTTTCTTAGATAATCTTAGGCTTGAAGCTCTCTTTGATGACTTTAGAGTTGTGACCGATCAACCTGTTCGCTATAAAGGCGACGGAACAGCACCTGGCCCATTTGACTACTTCCTGGCCTCTTCGGCCCTATGTGCTGCTTATTTTGTAAAAGTCTATTGTCTTGCACGTAAGATACCCACCGAAGATATTAAGCTAACTCAAAACAATATTATTGATCCTGAAAATAGATACAATCAAACTTTTCATATTCAGGTTGAGCTACCTGAAAGTATTTCAGAAAAAGACCGTGAAGGTATTTTAAAGTCAATCGATCGCTGTACCGTAAAGAAGACAATTCAAACCGGTCCAACCTTTAAGATTGAAACTCTTAATGTTCTTGGTAAGGATGATGCTGGACTCTTGTATGAGGGCGATTCAAAAGACGGAACTCAGACCATGATCCTTGGGAAGGACTGCTCCCTTGAAGAGACTATAGAGAACATGACCGAGATTCTTACAAAACTAGGAATAAAAATTGAAATTGCTTCTTGGAGAAATTTGGTTCCTAATGTTTGGTCCGTTCATATAAGAGATGCTGATTCTCCCATGTGCTTCTCAAATGGAAAGGGTGCCACTAAAGATGCGGCCCTATGCTCCGCCCTTGGAGAATACCTAGAAAGAATTAGTAATAATTATTTCTATAGTGACTACTTCTTAGGTCAAGAGGTCGCCGACTCTAAGTTTGTTCATTATCCAACTGAAAAATGGTTTAAGCCTAGCAATAATGATGAACTTCCAATGGAGCTAATGGATGAGAGAATGCATTCCATTTATAATCCAGATGGAGAACTTAAAGCGTCTCACTTAATTGATACAAACTCAGGAAGAGAGGACCGCGGAATTTGTGCCGTTCCTTATATAAGGCAATCAGATCAAAAAGAAGTCTTCGTTCCAGTTAATCTTATTGCTAACTTATTTGTTAGTAATGGTATGAGTGCTGGGAACACAAAAGATGAAGCAAGAGTTCAGTGTCTATCCGAGATCTTTGAAAGAGCGGTTAAAAATCAAATAATTCTAGAAGAGACGGTTCTCCCTGATGTTCCAAAAGAAGTTTTAAATAAGTACCCTAAGATAATGGAAGGGATTAAAAAGCTTGAGGAAAGAGGATTTCCAATAGTGGTAAAGGACGCCTCCCTTGGTGGAAGATTTCCTGTCATGTGTGTCACCCTAATGAACCCAAAAAACGGAGGAGTCTTTCCTTCTTTTGGTGCTCACCCCAAATTTGAAGTGGCCTTAGAAAGAAGCTTAACTGAGCTCTTACAAGGAAGAAGTTTTGAAGGGATGAACGATGTTCAGCCTCCAACTTTTAACTCTGCGGCAGTAAGCGAACCCAATAATATAATAGACCATTTTATTGATTCAACTGGTGTTATCTCTTGGAAGTTTTTCAGCGAAAAAACTGAATACGACTTTTGTGAATGGGATTTCTCTGGCGATACAAAAGAAGAGTATGACTACCTTATGAATATCCTAAATCAGCTTGAGAAAGAAGTTTATATTGCTGACTACGAAGAACTGGGGGCCAGCGCTTGCAGGATTCTAGTACCAGACTATTCTGAAATTTATCCCGTGGAAGATCTTATCTGGGATAATCATAATCAGGCCCTACTCTTTAGAGAAGATATCTTAAATCTTCACTCACTAGATGAAACAAAATTAGCGAAACTTACCGAGAACTTAGAAGAAAGTGAAATTGATGACTTCATGAAAATATCAGAATTAATAGGTATAGAGTTTGATGAAAACGATGCTTGGGGACAGCTTAATATTGGTGAACTAAAATGCCTAAACTACTTGGCCCTCAAGAACTTTGAAGAAGCTAAGCCACTGGCCGAAGCAATTAATGCCTTTAATGAGAACTCTCCTGAGAGAAAGAGTTATTACCGAGCACTCAATACAGTTCTTGATATCGAGCTCGACGAAGAACTTACGCTAAAGGATTATCTTCCTAACTTAACTCGAATGTTTGGTTCTGAAATGGTAGAAAATGTTTCGAAAAGCTTAACTGGAGAGATTCGCTTTTTTGGTCTCACTGAAACAGACTCAAATCTAAAAGGGCTTGATAAGCACTTAAGGCTAATTGAAAGTTACCAAAAACTTCAAAAGGCCAAAGCTGAGTTCAGCTCAATTAAGTAATCCTCTTTTCTTAGCAACAAAGTATCCTAAGAAACAGGAAATCAGCGTAATTAAAATGGCCAAGTAACCGGCATAAGAAAAACCCTGCAGTTTTCCATCAGCTGCCTCGACAATAACGAAGCCCCCTAAAAAAGTTGATGTGGCAGAACCAAACGAGCGAAGAGAGTTCACTACTCCCATATATCCACCCCTTTCATCCGAATTAGGAACAGCGCTAATTAAAGTCATACAAGGAATCATCCTTCCACTTACCATTATCATAAAGAATGAACCAATTACTAAATAGGGAAAGAGACTCATTGGACCGGCATTGGTATACAGTAAAATAGGAATAAATGAAATTAAGGCAACAAGAATATAGCTTTTAAGCGCTCCCCATTTATCGGTTAGGACTCCTATAACCATGGCACTAAGAATTGTGCAAAGTCCGCCGGCCAGGTACATATACTTAATTTCTTCAACTGCTATTCCCATATTCTTAACAGCATAAGGAGCTAGAAATGGAATAACCATAAACATACTCATGGAGACGGAAAAGATAAACAAGAATGAAAGGCCGTAACCTTTAACAAAGATAAAATCATAATATCTTTTGATTGCCTTAAATCCACCAATTGCGTCTTTCTTTGCTGGCAGGTTTGGAAATGTAGTCCATAGAACAGTTGTAAAAAGAAAAATAAAGGCAGAGATGACGTAGAAACAGGTTTTCCAGCCATAGCTATCAGCGATCAATAACCCGAGGGGAAGTCCAACAACACTGGCCACAGAGAAGGCGGTCATCAAAACTCCCATGGCCTTTCCTCTTCTTTCAAATGGAATAAGATCCGAGATGATAGCGAGAATAAGCGCTCCGACCATGCCACCAAAGATACCAGCAATGATCCTTCCACTTAGTAGTGTAATAAAGCTATCAGCTAGGCCGCAAAGAACTGTTCCAAGACCTAGCCCAATAGAGGCAAGCACTAATAATTTTTTTCGATCAAACTTATCTGCAATAGTTCCAAACAGAATCCCTGCGATTCCTGCTGAGAAATTATAAGAGGAAACAAGGCTTGCAAACTCCGTGGGGGAAATCCCAAAGTCGCTCATGAAGCGAGGACCGAGTGGCATCATGATGACAAAATCAACTAAGAGAACAAATTGAATCATCGCCAAAATTAGGACGTAGAGCCTTTCTCTCTTTAATTCATTTTCAAGCATTCCCTATCCGATTAAAGAGGCTGACTTTATTTGTACAAAGACATTTTGCCCCACTTCAAGCTTTAAGTCCCGTACTGATTTATTTGTTAAGATTGCTGTTAAAATTGTCTCTCCAACCATTACTTTAATGAGAGATTGACCCCTTTGATAATCTGATAAAGAGTCAACCTTTGCTTCAAGAATATTCAAGATACTTGTGTCTTTTTGTTTAGAAAGAGTAATACTAATATCTTTGGCCTTAATTTGAATTCTAATTGTTCTACCAATTTCAAAAGATTCTCCGGGGATTAGAAAGGTAGAATTTCCAAAACTGATTGTTCCAAGAAATAAATTCTCATCAAAGCTTAGTACTTTTCCTTTAACCAAATTATGGATGGCGTAATTGTCGTCAATTTTTGCCAACTGATCGAAGACAGCCCCGCTTGACTCAATTTTCCCATCTTTCATAAAAACAAGTTCATTAGCTAATCTAGCAACTTCATCTATAGAGTGAGTTACATAAATAATTGGAATACTCAATTCTTTGGAGAGGTTTTCCATATAAGGCATGATTTCTTTTTTTCTCTTTAAATCTAATCCAGAGAGAGGCTCATCCATGAGAAGAAGTTCTGGAGATGAGAGTAGCGCACGAGCGATTGAAACTCTCTGTTGCTCTCCACCAGATAGTCCGGCAATCCCTCTATTAACTATTTTCTCTAATCCCAATAGCTCGATTACTTTTTCTATTGATATTAATCGCTCACTAGGAGGAACTCTTTTATAACCATATAGAAAATTTTCTCTAACACTTAGATGAGAAAAAAGGCTTGGCTCTTGAAAGACATATCCAACTCTTCGATCAAAAGCTTTTAAAAATGTCCCTTCATCTTGCCAAACAGAATCACCCACTTTTATTCTTGCACTGGCTTCATTATTAAGCCCTGCAATTATCCTTAAAAGAGTAGTTTTACCGCAACCCGAAGGACCAAAGATGGAATTAATTCCTGTTCTTGGAAGTTTTAGATCTACATCTAAATTAAAATCTTCCACTTGATAGCTTGTTTTAATTTCAAGACTCATACTTTAATCACCTTGAAACGTTTATTTACAGAGTAAACAATAATCAACATGGTTAAAGAAAATCCTAAAAGGCCTGAGGCCAAGAGGTGGGCATTCCCATAATCCATTGACTCAACATGATCATATATAGAAATGGATAGTACCTGACTCACACCGGGAATATTTCCACCAATCATCAGAACCACACCAAACTCCCCTAATGTATGGGCGAAACCAAGCACTCCTGCTGTTATAAATCCTGGTCTTGAAAGAGGAAGAACGACCGAAAAGAATTGGTCTATTGGTTTGGCCCTTAAGGTTGCGGCGACTTCTAATGGTCTATTCCCTAGGGCGACAAATGCATCTTGAAGTGGGCTAATCACAAAAGGAAATGAATAGATAACCGACCCGATAACTAACCCCGTAAAACTAAAAGCTAACCCAGCCGGACTTAGGGCCAATAGTAAGTAGAAGCCAAGAACAGTCGGAGGGAGAACTAGAGGCAGTGTAAAAATGGCTTCGATTAAAAACTTATACTTAAATTTACTTCTAGATAACCACCAAGCAAGTGGGGTTCCCACAATTAACAAGATAATGGTCGATAGGCCTGCAAGCTTTAACGTTAAGAAAATAGCATTTAAATCTTGTTCGCTCACTGAACAACCTCATACCCAAACTCTTGAATAATTTTTTTAGCCTTGCTGGATTTAATAAAGCTTAAGAATTCACGATTTGAAGGATTATCTTTTATAAGAATCATTTGTTGTTCTATTTTAAAATCGTTTCCAAGGTCAACATAACTCCCTGTTAAATTCTTAACTTGTGAAAAAGCAAGAAGCCCAAGTTCAGCATTCTTACTTAAGACAAATTGTATGGTCTGATTAATATTTTGGCCTTGCACCATTTTATTTTCTAAACTATTCCACAGCCCAATCTTTTGAAGGTAGCTTTTACCTAAACCACCATAAGGGGCCAGTCTTGGGTTGGCCAAAGCAAGGTAGGTGAAATTTATGTTTTTAAGATCCTTTAAGAGCTCAGAGCGATAATTTTCTTTTGGACTCCAAAGAACAAGCCTACCCACAGCGTAAGTATTTCTGGTTTGAGCAATCCCGATTCCCTTTTTTTCAAGAAGTTCTGGTCTTATAGAATCGGCACTAAAAAATATATCAAAGGGAGCTCCTTGCAGAATTTGGGCATATTGCTTTCCCGTAGAGCCTAAAGATAATTTAATTTTCGATTTTGAGCTTTTCTCAAACTCTTGAATAAGTCTCTTTGCTGGTTTTGCAAAATTACTGGCCACAGCAAGGTTTATTTCACCACTAAATGCAGGTGAAGTCATAAACCCAACAAGAATAAAAAGAACTGATCTCATGGCCTAGAATTATCATATTCCTAGCTAAAGGTATAAACCCTTCAGGTCATTCGTCTAGGTAACCTACTGTAATCACTTACCATTTTTGAGGGACACGCTTGATCTCTTTAATCGAATAGCCCATTTCGTCTATTCTCTTAATAATTGAGCTCAGCTTCTCGTCTGACATATTCCAATCCTTGGCCATAATCCATACCCACTTTTCACTGGGTACACCAATAACGGTCCATGAATAATCTTCTGCCAAGTCTATAATTAGATAGTGAAACTTTAGCGGCCAGAATGGACTAATCTTCCAATGAGCATTGGTTTTATGGTTTTCTATCCATCCTTTCTGAGGAATAGCTTTTTCTTTGCCGTCAAAAGAGTCTTTTCGGAAGGTAAAGCTAATATCGATCCTATTTTTCTCATCGTTCCAGGAATAGCTCTCTATAGCATTGTGGGCCCCATCCTCAAATGAGGTAAGTCTCCCTGCAATCACAAACCACTTAGTCATAAAGCGGTTCATATCCACATAGTCTACCGTTCGCCTGAAGTCCCCTCCAGCAGCGCAGCTAAAGTTCATAAGGCATACCATTGTTATAAAGATTGTTTTCATAAGCCCAATGTATAGCAATTCTACAAAGAGGCAATACTGTCTAGCATATGTATAAGGCATGTCTACGACAAAATCTGCTATGCTAGACACATGAAAAACATACTACTGGTTTTATTTCTGCTTACTCTTATGCCATCTGCCAAGTCAGACGAGTTGAAGATGGTTGGGACAGCTCTGGCAGAATTCTCAATTTTTAAGATTGATGTTTATCAGATCTCTTATTTCAAAGCTGAGAATGGGAAAGAGGAACTTCATCTTGATTATAAGAGAGAAGTAAAAAAGAAGTACTCTATCATGGGTTGGGAGGAAGGCCTTGAACCAGTTCTCAAGAAAAATCCAGACTACAAACCAAAGTATGATTGGATCATTAATCAAGTCGTCGACCTAAAAGAAGGCGACCTCTATGTCATAAGAAAAGAAAATTCAAAAGTAAGCATGTTAAAAAATGGTAAACTCGTAGGAGAAATCGATGACAAAATTATTGCTTCAATGGTTTTTGAGCCTTGGCTTGGTGAAGTACCAGTTGATAAGGATATCAAAAAGAAACTCCTCTCAATTAACTAACCCGAGATATGACCGCACTTAAAGTTATCATTCTACAAGGTTTTTGGTACGTAAGTGTTGCTCTTGGGTTTAAGTTCCAATTGCCGATTTTTTTAACTTCTATGGCCTTAGCCTTTGCGAACTTTTTTATTTATAAACCACAAGTAACAAGGGGCCATTATCTTTTCTCTCTAGTCTTCTTTGTTCTTTATGGAATAGTTCAAGAAGGTCTCTTTGAAAGTTTAGGCCTAGTCAATTATGGCCAAGAAAGCTTTCCTTTATGGCTTACGGCCCTCTATTTTGTTTTTATTGGATATTATGGAGACCTTCTAAATTATTTATCTAAAAAGTCAGTTCCCTTACTTGCTCTTATCGGAGCGCTAGGCGGTATCAGTGCTTATTATGGAGGCTCTAAGTTATCACCAATAGAAGTTCTTTCACCTCTGTACTATTTAGCCGTTGGGATTGGTTGGGGGATTTTCTTTCCCCTAAGCATCAAAGTTTTTTATGAGGGATTTATGTGGAATAAAATTTTAGACGCAAGTATTTATTATAGTTTTGATAAAAGTGGGTATTTAAGACATGAGAAATTATTCGATGAAGAGTATCAATTTAAAGATGGCGCAAAAGCTATCATCACAGGCGGAACTTCAGGCATCGGTCAAGCAGCATCCCTTGAGCTTGCTAAGCGCGGAGTCAATGTATTCATTACCGGTCGAAGCAAGGAAAAAGGAGAAGATGCCGCCAGTAAGCATGACAACTTATCTTTCCTTCCTTGGGACATGGCAGACTGGAACGAAGTAGGCTCAGTTGTTCAAAAGCTTGAACCATTAGATTATGTGGTTTTAAATGCGGGAGGAATGCCAAACAGGTTCACCAAAAATGATGGTGGGGTTGAGGTTCAATTTGCTTCTCAACTCTTCGGGCATTATTTCCTTATTAAAGAACTTAGAGATAAAGGAAAACTTAAGGATGGTGCCAGAATCGTCTGGGTGACATCCGGCGGAATGTACCTGGCCAAGCTTGATTTAGAGACCATTTTTGAAAATTCGAAATACGACAAAGTCGCCACCTACGCCAACGTGAAAAGGGCCCAAGTAACCCTACTTCCATACTTCAAAGAGCAGTTTCCTAATCAAAAAGTGACGGCCATGCACCCTGGTTGGGCCGAAACACCTGGAGTCAGTTCTGCTATTCCAGAGTTCGATAAAAAGATGAAAGGAAGGCTAAGAACCCCTCTTCAAGGGGCTGACACTATCCTCTGGCTTCTTGGAACCAACAAAGAAATTGACTCTGGAGGCTTATATTTTGATAGAAAAAAGGTTAAAACACATTTCTTCTGGTTCACAAAAGCTTCTGAAAAGCTTCAAGAGAAGCTCATAATGCTGCTCAAGCAATTTAGTTAATTAGCTCATTTTTGTAGTAAATCCGTGTATTTGACTCGATAATAGAAGTGAGAATTGGGTTAAGGGGAGACTATGTTCGATATTTCGATGACACACGATTTAGAGTATTTAGCTGTATTTTCTTTGGTACTTATTCTTCCTAAAATTCTTATGCGCTTTAAGATTCCCTCAGGGATCACTGCTCTAATGATTGGGGTTATTCTCACATCACTAGACCCAACTTTAAGAAGCGACACCTTATTTAGATTTTTATCCCAAATTGGTATTACCTCACTATTTTTATTTGCTGGTTTAGAAGTTGAGTTTGAAGAACTTAAGCGGGATAAAATATATTTAACGAAGTTTTTAACAAAGTCCCTTATTATCCTTTTCATTATTGCTTTTGGAATCTCAAAATATTTTGCTCTCCCTTTTCAAGAATCCTTTATCTATTCTCTAGGGATTTTCACACCATCCGCAGGTTTTATTTTAAATTCACTTTCATCATTTGAAATGGGCGGTGACCAAGAGTATTGGATTAAATCAAAGGCCATTAGCAAAGAGTTGATCGCCATTATCTTATTATTTTTCGCCCTTCAAGGCGGAGATTTAAAGTCGCTCTTGATATCTTCAGCTTTCTTTGTCTTTTTATTCCTTATTCTGCCAGTTCTCTTTAAGCTTTTCTTTAAGTTTGTATCTCCTTACGCCCCTAATTCGGAAGTTCCCTTTCTTGTGGTGCTCTCCTTGATTGCGGGAGTTCTTTCTAAAGAGATGGGCGCTTACTATCTAGTTGGAGCTTTTGTCGTTGGCCTTGTGGGTGGACGTTTTAAAAGAGAAATTTTTAAAGAAGGTGAAGAGAATATGCTTCACTCACTATCTAGCTTTTTTAAAACCTTTTTACCTTTCTACTTTTTTTACGCCGGTCTTGGAATCTACTTCAATGAAATAACTATGGAAGCTCTTAGAATCGGAGGAATTATGATCCTTATCTTTATTCCTCTTAGACTCTTAGTAATTGGCTCAAGTATGAAGTTTTTTATGGATAAGGTAAAAAAGGATCCCTACAAGATCTCTCTTTCCCTTATGCCTACCCTTATATTTGGCTTAGTTATAGCGGGAATTTTAAGAGAGCGTGGTGGGTTACCTCCGGTAATGATCTACGCCCTACTTATATACACACTTTTAAATAGTATTATTCCTTCATTAGTCCTTACGGCAGCAAAGCCCATAAAGAGCTCTGATAGCGAGAATTAAGATTTCTGCTATAATCTTCTTATGAAAATAGCTCTTATCCTATGCCTAATTTTAAGTTCTTGTTCGGGGTTCAATAGAACCCCCTCCTCAATTAACTCAATCCTGTATATTGGAGATTCTCAAAGTGAAGGTTACTTAGGAGGGATGGTCTTCGAGCATTTAGATAAAATTTCAAAAGTTAAGAAGATTAACTTATATGGGGTTGGCTCTAGCTCTCCTAGACACTGGGGCGACAAAAGAAGCTCTAAGAACTCCAAATGGCTTTGTAAAAGAAAAGGAAGAAAGAATTCCAGCTCTAGAGTTCCTATGAAAGGCGAAATTTGTTTAAGTACGAATGGTGAATCTGCTTTTGGATACTTGAACCGAGATAAACCGGGCCTGGTCATATTCCAATTTTTAGGTAACTCCATGGGCTTTAATCAAAACTATATTTCCGAAAAAGTCGGAAACCTACTAGGAGCACTTACAGATGAGCAGCAATGTTTATTTATCACCTCCCCTCCTTACTATAAAGATCTTGTTGAGAAGAATAAGTTAAGAGTAGAAACTCAAGAGTTCTTCATTGGGGCGATTGGAAGCCGCTGTAAAGTAGTAAAAGGTGTGACTAAAGAAAGCTTACAAACCTATGCTCATGACAGGGATAACTACCTTGGTGATCGTATTCATTTAAGCAAAAAAGGGGCTAGTGAATTCTTTAAAATGATTCTGCCTGAACTTCCTTAAAAGAAATAGGATTCAAACCCCTCTCTTTTTGCAAGTTCTAAGAACTTCTGTTCGAACCCATCTCTATTATTCGCATAATGATACTGAAGTTCACTCATCATATTGATCGCGCCTTTCAAAACATCTCTTTTAAGATACTCCATTCCGGTTGCACGTCCAAAATTAAAGACGGCCCAGTCAGGACAGTCAGCCCGATATGATTCGCTGTCGAAACTTAAATTTGTGAAAGATAGAAAGCTTGAAAAGGCTCCTCCCTTGGCCCATTGCTGAACGGCCAAAAGGTCGGCGTCAGTATGGGGTGGAATATATTCAGTTTCTTGTTCTTCAGTCGATGAACCAGTGGTGTTGTAGAGGTGAAAACCTTTTGCCATTTTTAATAAATAGGCCTCGTCTTTTCCTTTTGCCTCTAGTTTAACAAGTAAACTTAGTTGATGAGGCTTTAGATCAAAATCACTATAGTCCATCGCCGCTACGGCTGTTCCTATATAAATAAGGCTAAGTAGAAAAAAGATCAGTATGATTTTCATTGGGCTCCTTTGTTTCCCTCAATCTAACCTAAACCCATTTAAATAGGGGTGTTGTCCCCTGTTTTTACACTAAAAGCTTCAACACCATCCATATTTTTAGTCTCATGACGAAACTCCTTTTGAAAAAAGTTCTAAATTTGGGGTCATTTTTTAAAATCTGTTATTTAAGTTTCAACATATTTATTAAACGTTCGTACGGAGGACATTATGAAAAAATTATTATTAATTGCAGGACTACTTACTGGATTAAACGCAGCTGCTTTTACAACACCTGATATGCCATCAGTAGATTGGGATCAACTTGAAAGAACAGCACATAATATCGCTACTAAAAAAGCTCAAAACTTTGTTGGTGGAACTAATGTAAAAGTTAGAAAAGTTAGTGAGTCTGGTCTGACAACTAATTACCTAGCTGTTTCAGGACAATGTACTTTTACTGTTAAAGTTGGATTCGCATTTAGAAGCTCAATTTCTAACGTGAACAACTGTAAATAAGATAAGTAAATTTAAGCCTTCCCTATTTTGCTAAAAAGGGGAGGCTCTTTACCAAAACCACTCCCAAAACAATTCCCAAAGAGACTAACTTTAAAGAACTTAACTTTGGAAACTTCCAAAGTACTCCGCAAATAATAAAAAAGATAATGATTCCAATAGGGTTAAAAAAGGCCACCTTTCCAAGTGGAAAGAGCGCATAGGCCATTAGTCCTAAGGCCCCGGCATTTACACTATCCAACAGTAAGGAGAAGTTTTTGGATTGGCGCATTTTAGGAATAACCGGGTTTAATAACAGTACAAATAAAAAGGAAGGCAGGAAAATACCCACCGAAGCAGCGATCGCTCCATAGGGACCATTTAAAAGGTAGCCAATAAAAGTTGATGTTGAAAGAACAGGTCCAGGAGTAAACTGTCCTATGGCCACAGCGTCAGCAATCTGAGCGCTTGTTAGCCATCCACGTTGCTCTACAATCTCATCCTGCAAATAAGCGATAAGAACATACCCACTACCAAATAATATTGACCCAATTTTAGCAAAGACCCAAAAGATTGCCGGGATAGCAACAGAGTTTAAAGTGTAGGATTCCTTAATCTTTAAGATCACAAAACCAATAAGACCACCTGCCAATAAGCAAAGGGCTTCACTAATTCCAAGAAATCCAAGTAGAACAACAATTCCAGCGATAATCCCTAGCTCATAACTCTTAATTGCTTTTTTCCAAAGCTTTTGTAGTGCTTGAAAAATAAGAATTAAGACGACTGGTTTTATACCAATCATATAGGCTTCAAAGTTTGGAATCTGAAAGGCCAATGTATAAAGATAAGCTAAGATACCAGTGAGCACACAGGCTGGCAGGATAAATGAAATTCCTGAGGCAAAAAGCCCGGCAACTCCTCCTCTTTGATAGCCACAATGAATAACCATCTCAGTAGAATTAGGTCCAGGTATAAGTGAGGTAGCTCCTACAAGATCTAAAAAGTGATCTTCTTCCATCCATTTCCTCTTATCAACCACTTCTTTATGTATCATGGCGATATGAGCAGCTGGACCACCAAAGGCAACTAGTCCCAAATGAAAAAATAGTTTAATTATCTCCATCAACTTATTCATTTGCAGTATTTTAACCTATTCCAGTAGGATATGAATAAAAAAAGGATCAATTATGACATCTAACTATACTCCCCCAAAAGTTTGGAAACACGAAACTAATGGAGAAGGGAAATTTGCCAATATAAATAGACCGATCTCTGGTGCCACTCATGAAAAAGAGTTGCCTGTTGGTAAACACCCCTTCCAGCTTTATTCTCTCGGCACACCTAATGGTGTCAAAGTTACAATTATGTTTGAAGAGCTCTTAGAGCTTGGAATCAAAGAAGCTGAGTACGATGCCTACTTAATAAATATTATGGAAGGCGATCAATTTTCATCTGGTTTTGTCGATATTAATCCTAACTCAAAGATTCCAGCTCTTTTAGATAAATCAGGTGAGACACCGGTTCGTTTATTTGAATCGGGATCAATGCTCTTATATCTTGCAGAGAAATTTGGTCATTTTCTTCCAAAAGATCACTCTAAAAGAACAGAAGTTCTTAACTGGTTATTTTGGCAAATGGGAAGCGCCCCTTATGTGGGAGGTGGTTTCGGTCATTTTTATGCCTATGCTCCAGAAAAGATTGAGTATTGTATCAATAGATTTACCATGGAAGCGAAACGCCAACTGGATGTACTAGATAAAACCTTGGCCAATAGAACTTATATTGCTGGCGAAGAATACAGCATCGCTGATATGGCTATTTGGCCTTGGTATGGGGCCCTAGTCAGCGGAAGCCTTTATGAGGCCGGAGATTTTTTAGACTCAAAGTCATATAAGAATTTACTGCGCTGGAGTGAGCTTATTGGAAATAGACCTGCTGTAAAGCGAGGAAGAATCGTGAACAGAAGCTGGGGAGAAGATAACGAGAAACTTCTAGAGCGCCATGATGCTTCTGACTTTGAAGGTTTAAACCTCAACTGAATTAATGCCCTAAAATCAATTTAGGGCATTGGTTATAACTTACTATTTCTGAAGTACGAATTTGAATTCAGCATCAGGGACAGAGGACTCAACAAGCGAAGGATCAGCTTTAACATTATCTAATGTACCAGTATTAAAATCACCGATATAAGTTGCATCGATGTAAACCTTATTACCGAATATTGCCTTCATTTTATACACGTATCGATCAACTAATGGAGCACCTCCATCTTCGTCACATACCATGATTTCATCATATGGAGCTTTAGCTTCAAGTTGAATACATTTGTATTTCATAGAGCCGCCATTGCCACTATGAAGGATCATAGTAGAGCCTTTAACTTCTACAAACTTTATAACTTCTGTCACATCTGGGGTACTTGTCAACTCAGCCTTACTAAGCCCTTCGATAATACTTGCGGCTTGAGCCCCTGAAGAGATCAAAATGGCTAAGGCCAAAACTAATTTTTTCATAAATTCCTCATTGAAATTGTTTTTAAACTATTTTGCTATAAGTACCTCCCCAATGGTTTTTTTTGCCAGTTTTCGCGAAGTATTTATATGTCAAAAATTTAAACAGTTGCTGTTAACGACTAAATCGATACTTAGATTTCATCTTAACGGAAATGAGTTCTTTTTCACCGCCAGCTAGGACCCATATATAGTAATGAAAAAGGCAGATAGCCTTTTTGTACCAAGGATCCTCTTTGCCAATTTTGATATTTGGAATCTTCATAAATACTCCTTTATTAGTATTAAACCCAACCCCTTTGTAACCTCATATCGAGATAAAAAAAATATCATAATTACGGTATCTTATATTGATTAAATCAATAGGTTTAAGAATTATTATCTATTTTTAGTATATTCAATGAAAAGGTATTATTAAGCTGTGACAATAACAAGGAGTCAGTCATGAAAACGAATGAAGTGATTAATCCTAAAAAAAGAAAGCCTTTCTTCCTAAAGGCCACTCTTTCTATTTTAGTTCTCTATCTCTTTGCCATGAGTTCTATCCTTACAATGACATTTATCTCTAGTGCAACGGCATCTACCTCCATAAAGTTTGAAGCTCTCAAAGAAAAAGTTAATCCTTACTATCTTCAACTGGATAACTGTCTTCAAACCCTCTCCGGTGAATTTAAACAAGAAAATTTAAGTCGAGAGAAGTTTAGAGAAAGCTTTAATCTAATTAAGTCTTCTTGTAAGAAACCTGAGATCAACCTATTAGATAAGGAGATTATTGAGCCCAGCGGAGTTACGGTTTAAAGCTAGTTTGAAAAGAAACGGTAGACGTCCTTTCTATACCACCACATACTGAGGACACCCATGACGTGCCCCTTAGAAATCTCTTTCTTCTGAGGATAGTTACAGCCCTTCCACAACGAATACTGCGTATCCGTTGGAACTGAGGTATCTCTTGTAGCAACAAGCATTTTTAACTTCGCTTTTCTTAGTCCACAAAAAGACTCAGGTGAGAACTGCAAATTATCTCTGAGATAGGCCTCATACTCGGATTTAGAGGAAAGCTTTAATGCTTTCATATGATTATCCCTAAGTGTTTGAACTTGTTTTACATCGCTTCTTGCAAAGATTTGTGCGAAGTCTCCCCCAGCTACAAAGGTATAAGCTTTATCAATATTTAGATTATGCCCAAGAAGCATTGCTGCCCTAGTTCCTCCCTGGCTTCCCCCCACAACAAAGGTCTTCGTATAGTTTTTTAACCTTCTTAGATCTTTTAAAATGGACTTTGTTTGGATAACGGAACGCCAAAAACCTTCGTCCATGGCCTTAACTGTATTTGAATTAAACTTAAAATCTCTGATTAAAGAAACCGGCAGGACTACGTCGTAACCACGATTAACAAAGTATCTCGCCATAGTTTTTTCAAGTAGGGTGACTCCCGAGATGGTAGGAAATAGTATTAGTAGCTCGTTTCTTTTTTTCTTTCTTGCTCGATAGAAGTTGTATTTAAAGTTAAGAAGCCTTGGGCCCTCAACGATTTTTTTATTCAGTTCATACTTTATATAATTTCGTCTCGCCTTTTGAGGAAGCCAAGTTGCTTTGCCTTTAACTTCATAATCCTGAAGTGATTGAGAGTAAAATTCGGTTCCATGTCCTAGACTTAAGAAACCCATAAGTGTCAGCGCGATAAATATTTTCATAACTCAGTTGTACCAACTTAAAACCTAACGTTAACTAGACAGTGCATAGACAGGTCTATTTATACAGGCTGTTAGCCAAAGCTTGTTTAATGCTGTTCAACCTCTGTCCAAGTTAGACAAGATTGATTCAGTCTATCTAAGGATAACTTTAGCCATTAACCTATACCTAGCCCCTCTCTCGCTTTTAGGGAGAGAGAGTGACTCTAAAGGGAGAGACTCATGAAAAAAGTTGTATCGATTCTAGTGCTTTTAATTTTTAGCAGTTGCTCCTCCTACCCCAATCAAAATCTAGTAGGTAAAGATTTTCCTTCTGTAAGTGGCAATTCTCTAGAGGGTAAGGCCTATCAATTCCCTGATGATTTTTTGGGAACACCGACTCTTTTCCTCATAGGTTATAAGCATAAGTCTCAGTTTGATATTGATCGCTGGCTTATTGGTCTTGATATGAAAAAGGCTAAAATGCCTGTGTACGAACTACCTACCATCAAAGGTATGTTCCCCCAAATGTTCTCTACTCAAATCGATAATGGCATGAGGAAGGGAATCCCTAAACCACTTTGGAAAGGAGTTATAACAATCTACAAAGATGGTAAGGACGTTCAAAAGTTTACAGGTAACACAAACCCTAGAAGCAGTAGAGTTATCCTCATGGATAAAAATGGAAAGGTCACCTATTTCCATGATGGAGGCTTTAGCGTGGAAGAATTAAACAAAGTTATTGCAGCTCACAAGAAATTAATCACGAAGTAGTTTTAAAGAGACAAAGATTCCCCTCGTCTAACACTTTTGGACTTGGCCAATTATTTTCTTTTGCAACCTTGTTTAGCCACTTACTACCATTTCCCTTTGTGACAATGGTTATACTTCTCTTTTTGCTAAAGGCCACAATCTGATCAAGAACATATTGATAAGTATCTTCGGTAAATGGATCGTACATATAGTAGATAGCTGCTTCAGGTATTTTAAAATTCCCTAAGGATAAGTCTTGGGCCCTAAAGTCCAAGTTTTTCTCCAAGCTAAAGTATTCACTCGCCTCATTAGCGACCCTGACTCTATGTGGAACGAATTCAAAACCAATCGATTTTGTATCTGGTCTGAGAAGCGCGTAAACCAATCCAACTCTTCCGTATCCTGAACCAAGATCCACGATAAGGTCACCACTTTTTACTTGTACAGCATGCAAAGATAACAAAATAGTGGAGTACCCGGACTGAACTCCGACACCACCACTTTGATAAATTCTTTCTTTTTCTTGATGGTCTACAACCATATCTAAGTCGAGCTGATAATCAAGTTTAAATATTTTATCTAAAGCATCAAATGTTCTATAAAGTCTTAGGCCTTGATGCCCCATGTTTTGGGCAAAGCCTTCTTGATCATTTTCTTCTTTTAAGAACTTTATACTCATCTCTTCGAGTGCATGGACAAGAAACTCTTTTTGTTCATCAGCATTTCTAATCATTATAAGAGAGACTACTTGGTTTTCAATTAATTGAATTTCTTTTTTTAATTTTTTTATATTGGAAGCTCCACTCTCAATCAAAAAGTCCTTCAAGAAGAAGAGGGGCTTTAGCTCTCTTTCTAAAAAACTAGAAATGAATTCCTTATAGGTTGTATTGATATCTTTCCTTATATCCTCTCTGTCACTTAACCAAAGTTGTTCTTTTAAGAAATCCATTACTGTTCCGAGCATGGCTGAATAAATATAAAGCTCCCCCATCTCTAATGGAGATAGTTCTTTCGTTTCAGTTAATGCCAAATTAGGTTCTTCTAGAAAGTTGAGTAGGGTCTTCTCTGATAGCTTCAATAAGCCTCCAAAGACAATGCTACCCTTTATCTATACAAAAAGAAAAGGCCAGTCTAAGACTGGCCATAAATTGATCATTCAAATTGAATTATTTTGATAGTTCTTCACTGATTAAGTTAGCTTCAGCTCTTACCTGCATTAGTGAGTCTACAATTATTGAAGAAAAATCTTTAGCTTCGTACTCAAAACTTCCCGTTAGGAGGTCTTCTGTAGCCGCTTTAATGAAATTCTTTTGGTATCCGTACCCTAGGTCTAGTTCCTTAATTGAGTCACTAAGATGGTCTGTAAGAGCGCGACCTAGTTTCTCAAAGTCTCTACGTGTTAAGTTAACTCCACTTCTGCCTGGACATTCACTTCTTACAGTAAATTGCCAGTAGTCATAAAGACGAGCTTGTCTTTTTTCAGTATTTGCTCTTTCTTCTTCTTTGCCTGGTGCTTTATAAAGACATGCGTTTTGGTGATAAACTTCACTAGTAAACTCACCTTCGTAGAACATTTGCATTTGATCTTGCCCTGAATGAAAAGCTGAAACTAATGTTACCTGAACAAGTGCATCGTCCCAACGGTGGCTACGTCCAAGGTACTCACCCTCTGTTGCTGTCAAACGTCTGTACTGTTCTGCAATATAAATGGCAACAAAATCAGCGGCAACTTGCTTAGACTCCATTTCTAACTGAGCTAATTCTGTTGGATCCGAGTCAGTAATAAGTTTAATTATTGCACTATAGAATGCTTCTACTTCTTCGTCACTACCACGTAGAATACTTTCGAGAGTTCTTAAGTAATGTTTGTAAGAGGCATCCGCTACATACTGCTTAGTAGAACCAAAGCCTACAGCTCCAAAGCTACGTCCCGATCTTTCAACCTTATCTTCATAATCTGCCTTGTACTTAACATGATAAGTTGTTACGTCATCCCCGAGAATAACTTCAACTCCCTCACCATCTCTGATCCCATCAAGATGCTTTCCACCTGTGCGGTTTAGGGCCTGCTCATTGAGCTCTGGGTAAATAACATCTTTCATAACTTCGAAAAATGGTTTCCCAATATAGTCCTTGAGATTGATTACTGAGTTATACTCACCAACCTTTACGTTTTTATAGACTCTAGCTTGTGCGGCAAAGCTAAGCATTGAAACAATTAAACTAACAAAAAACAAAGACTTCATAGAAAAACTCCAAATATAAGTTAAATTTTCCTATTTTCTGGCAGGCATAAAGACCTGGAGGACACCAATTGCTAGTCTTATAACCCAGTATACTGGTCCACTAAAGAAGAATGATTGATTAATACCTATCTAAAAATTAGATGCATGTCTGTTCGAACATATTTGCTCCATAGATAGGATCAAAATAGCTACCACCAGCTTCATAATCGGGATTATGCACTTTTTGTCCATCCTCAACCTTATAAATAAATGGAGATAGGTGTAAGCGCTCTAAATGAAAACGCCCTTCCTCCCCGGAAAAGATTCCTGTTTCTCCCCCATAACCTAAAAGCCCTGGAATATTTCTTCCAGAAAAAGCGGGGCACTTATCTTTACCTTCATGAGAGACATTGATCAGCTTATGACCAAGCTCATGGGCCATAGTTATATAGTCTCGCTTAGGACCAAGGCCTATAATTCCCCTCATCTCTTTGGGAATACGATCTCCAAACATATAGGGAGGATTTGAAAATGCACCCGTAGGGTAGTTTTTTGTCACTACTTCACCTTCCGCATTTTTTATAAGAAGTTTCATAGAAACACTTTCGAAGACCATTAGATAAATCATGTTTTTATTTGGAGGAAGATTATTCAAAATTCCCGTATATATCTTTTTAGCTCTTGGATGAATGGTATATTTCTTAGCTTCAATAACTCTATAGAAGTCTTCGTTCTCCTTTAGGACGCCTACGACATCATTTGATAAAATACCTCGTGCTCCCATTGGTAATCTTACTTCAATGGCCTCTACTAAATTGAGACCAACACCATACTTAGTAAAAAGCTTGTTTGTTTTATCAAAACTTTTTTTAAGACTTTTCCACTTTGTTTCCGAAGCCGAGTGATTAACGATGGTCACATCAACATACTTCATTCCCTCCACAACTGCAGTCGGTTTGAATTTATAACGTTTCGTTACCTTATAAGTTTTAGATGCCGCTCCAGCTAGACCTGAAAAAAGAATTGCGACAATAAAGAAATAGTTCTTAAACATGGCTCCCCCATAAGTTTTACCTCTCGGAACTTATGAAAAAAATGCTCTTCAGGGTAAAATCAGTGAGAAACCTGAATAATTCTCTCGTCATCTTACTAAATTTACGAATGAAGACGACGATCTATTCTTTTAAAGCATCAATAATGAGAATATTAAAGGCCGCAAAGAGACTGGAGCCATTCCATTTCATTAATGGGGTATAATTACTCCCCCTTAAGACTATGGGGGAATTTGTCATTGAGATCTTAGCCGCTCTTCTTCTTTTCCACTTTCCGGCCGTAATCATAGAGCCATCCTGATTTCGAAACCCAAGTTTATTATATTCCCACTTTGTTCGATACTTGCCATTAGAAAAATCGGGATCTTCTTTGTGATAGGCCAAGGAACCAATGCTTTTACCTTTTTTCCAGCCAACTCTTTTTAAATAATTTGCAATGGACGCAAAAATATCCGCTTTGGTATTCCAAATATCTATTCGACCATCACCATCAAAGTCCTGTCCGTAGACGGGGATATTTGAGGGCATGAACTGACAATGCCCCGTGGCTCCGGCCCAAGATCCTTTTAAACCTTCCCTTTTCACATGTCCTTGTTTGATATGCCTTAAAGCCGCATTCAACTGAGTTTC
>JAIBDQ010000159.1 GCA_024686135.1 Halobacteriovorax sp.
AAAAGTGGTCTATTGGTAGCGTCTAAAACTTTTGAAAGGCTTTCGTACATTTTTTCAGGAGAGAATTTTTTATCATTAGCCAAGTGGACCACCCTTTATAGGGGCCCAACGCTTTTCTAGTAGCTCAATGATCTCTTTGCTGGCCTTCTTATGTTGATTAAAAAGGGAGCCCATACCCGGTTTCAATTTTAAGATACTTCCTTTAAAGAGAATACTTTTCATTCCTGTTTGCTCAATAGTTCTAAGAAGCCACTCTAAATTTTCTGGTTCTTTTGCTAGTGGTGACTCTAGAATATTTTTTATGGCCGTCATAAATTCACCGGATGGAGGAAATCCATCTTTTGCCGCGGCTTCGATAATATGTTTACTTGAAGCACCTAAAAGATAAATAAGAGTCTCTGAATCCGCCACTTCCTTAAGTTCGCGGCAAATATAAGAAGAGAACTCCAGATTCGCGTCCATAGAGTGATCTAGGATACAAAGAATTTTGTGGAGTTCCTCTTTCGTAAGACCTTTTTCCCACACCTGCTTAAGACCTTCTATCTGATCTGGATTTAAACGTATAAGTGCTCGTTTTCCGGACTTTAAATCACTAATAATATCTTCGTAGAGCTTTTGGTAATCCATGGGTCTATTATGTATTTTCCCTCCTAAGTTGCAAAGTTTAACCGAGTTCTAGACTCGAGTAAGACAATATTTAAATAATTTTTTTCAATAGCGGTATGCTTTGCTATAATGACGAGACCTCGGAGCTAGCCGAGGGTTTGGAGAGCTTGATTAATGGTAAAAATACCAGATCTAACGAATAAGCAATTGGTATCCCAACTTGAAAAGTACGGGAAGATCATGCGTCAGCTTGTTGCTGAAAGGGATAAAAGAGCAGCTGCCAAAGACTCCGATGACCTTTATACCAAAGCTGAACTTGCTGAGAGGCAAGCGGCTAGAGAAGCTGCTACACCTGCGGCCAGTGATGGGAGCGGTGATAATTTATTAAGTTTTGATGAAGATGAATTATCTGCCATGGAAGACAAGGCCCAAGAGGCCAAAGCAAAATCAGAAGAAGATGACGAAGAGGTGAGAGTGACTCAGCTTCTTCAATTGAGCAAAGAGGATTTAGCCGCCCTCCAAGCTAATAAAAAGAAGATTCAAAAGAAAGGGTAAGGAGTACCCTCAAATTAGAGCTATCAGGAAGATAGAATTATGGGACAGGAAATAAGGCAATCGACCTTTACCGAACTAGATCAAAAAGAATTCGCTAAAAAACTAAGAGAAGAAACTGAGATCTTGCGTGATTGGTTTAAGAAAAAAGTTTTTCTTGATCGAAGTGATCATTGCGGTCTTGAACTTGAAGGCTGGATTTTAGATAAAGAAGGTAATCCTTATCCGGAAAATCAAAAACTTATTCCGGGAGTCAATGACCCACAAGTCGTTCCTGAAATCTCTAAGTTTAATTTTGAAATAAACTCTAGACCCCAAAAACTTGAAGGAAAATTTCTTTTAGCTCTTGAAGAAGATCTTCGAGGGGTGTGGAGTAAATGCCAAGCAGAAGCTGAAAAGATGAAACTTGATGTAGCGGCCATTGGAATCTTACCAACAGTAAATGATAACCACCTACAAATGAAAAATATGTCGGCCATGACTCGTTATCAGGCCCTAAACGCAGAATGCTTAAAACATCGTGGGCATAAGCCTTTTGAGATTGATATTAAAGGCGAAGAAGAGCTAAAGCTTTCTAAAGAAGACGTCATGATGGAGGCCGCAGCGACCTCTCTTCAGGTACACCTGCAGACCACTCAAGAAGAAGCAGCTGACCTTTATAACTTAAGTTTAATTTTGAGCGCTCCTATGGTGGCGGTTTCCGCTAATGCTCCAACTCTTTATGGGAAAAAGCTTTGGCAAGAAACCCGTATCCCTATTTTTGAACAAAGTGTTCAACTCCCAGCTTTTAAAGGAGAGGATGGGGATATGATTGAAAGGGTTACTTTTGGGAATGGTTATATCAATGAAATGATGGACCTTTTTGAAGAGAACCTAAAGTTTCCTGTTTTACTTCCTTATGTTTGTGACAAAGATCCAAGTTGGCTAAGCCACCTTCGTCTTCATAATGGAAATATTTGGCGTTGGAATAGACCGATCATCGGACTTGAGAGCGGAAAGCCGCATCTTCGAATTGAGCATAGAGTAAACTCAGCCGGTCCAAGTATTATCGACGTGGTGGCCAATGTTGGTCTTTATATTGGTATGAGTAAGGCCTTACTTCCTAAGGCCTCAAAGTTGATTAAAGAAATTGACTTTAAAACGGCCAAAGAGAATTTTTACAAGGCATCAAAAGAGGGCCTAAATGCCATGATAATTTGGAGAGGGGAAGAGATTAGCATCAAAGATCTGCTTTTAAACGAGTTGATACCCCTAGCTAAAGAAGCTGTTAAAGAACTTGGTTGTGACGATAATACTGTGGCCACTTATTTTGACGATGTGCTTATTCCTAGAACTGAATCAGGTAAAAATGGAGCTGCATGGCAAAGCCAGTTTCTTGCGCAAAATGGCAATGATTATAAAAAACTCATGCAGGCCTATTTAGAAAAACAAAAATCTCATAAACCGGTGCACCTCTGGTAGTATAGTGGGCATGTTAGAGATACTTGACGAGATTCCCGAAGGACTTTTTGACCACGGGCCCACAGAGCTTCATAAAATTCTTAAGGGACCAACACTTATTCATTTAAAAGGTGAAAAAGAGCGACCGCTTTTTGTATCCACTCTTTTACATGGAAATGAAACTTCTGGTTTTTTAGCTCTTCAAAAATTCTTTCAAAAATATGATCAAAAAAACTTACCGAGAAGTTTAACTATCTTTCTTGGAAATATTCCAGCCGCAACTCAGGGACTTAGAAAACTTGAGTTTCAAGAAGACTTCAACCGCATCTGGGCCGGGAATAAAACCGAAGCTGAGCAAATGGCCACGTCTATTGTTAGTGAAATGAAAAAGAAGAAAGTTTTTGCTGCCATCGATGTTCATAATAACACGGGAAAGAATCCTTTCTATGGTTGTGTTAATAGATTGCTACCGGAATTTGTCACTCTTGGGTCGCTTTTTTCAAAAACTCTTGTGTATTTTATTGAACCCCATGAGGCCTTAAGTATGGCCTTCTCAAAATTTTGCCCTTCCACCACTATTGAATGCGGAAAACCAGGTGAGGGGATTAATGAGGTTTGCTCCTTTATCGAAGAGGTTTATCATCTCGATGAAATACCAAGAAAACGGGCCCATGAACTTGATATGCAGATCTATCATACCTTAGCGCGAATCAAAATACCGGTTGGGGCTTCCGTTACTTTTGATCAAGAAGATAAGAGCAAAGACTTTTGTTTTATAAAAGATTTTGATGACCTTAACTTTGAAGAACTAGCCCCGGGGACGCTACTTGGTCACCGCTATAGCGGAAACTTTGAAATTTTGGTGATTGATGAAACCGGCGTTGATATTAGTGACCAGATTATTTCTTACGAGGGTGATAAAATTATAGCCAAGTCCACCATCATTCCATCTATGTTCACTAAAGATATCAAGGTCATCCACCAAGATTGTCTTGGTTATCTTATGGAAAAACTCGAACTATGATTGGTACCTGGTTACTTGCTAATTTGAAAAATAGGCTAATCGGCTTTTTTCTTTTTGTTTTTTATAAATTCTGAGATATTTGGTTTAGCAATATCTGTGATATTAGTTAGCTCATTGAAGCCATGACGTTTTTTATCATCATCAACAAGTTTCTCTTTATTCTTTTTAGAGCGACTTATATCCGGAATTGTTAATTGGCCGGCAGATTGATCGACTATAGTTCGCCTATTTCTAAAAGTTTCTTTTTCTATAGTTGTAAGAGAATCTGTATGAAGTTCGATATAAGCGTCACCAATTTGCAGAATATCATCTACGTAAAGGCGATCCCTTGTTATCTTTTTATTATTTAAGATGGTTCCATTCTTACTATCTAGGTCTTTAACGGTGATTTGGTTTGTCTTAAGTGCTAGCTCTAAGTGGGTTCCACTACATCCATCATTTGCGAGAGTGTAGTCGCAGTCCTCACTTCTTCCAAAGGTAAGAGGTTTTAGCGACTTTGTGATATCTAAATATTCATGAGAGCCGTCATGTGTAATTCTTAGGACAATGGCCATTTAAGTAAACCTCTTTGATTGTTTTCTTAAGACTATTTTAAGGCCAAATAGTGACTGAGAGAACCCTATAAATTATTTACCTCTATAACGAATTTAATTGGGCGGGTTTAGAATTTGATCTTTGTGATGGGGCAAACAAACTCTTCAAGTTTTTTGACGTAATCGGCTTCAAACTCTTCTCTAGAGATCTTTGAGAGCTCCATAAAAGGAGAGTTTTTGATTTCTGCCAGTAGATCAAAGGGTAAGTACTGCTCAAGAGTTGAGAGTCCCTGATCAAGTTCAGCAGTAAGCGCTCTAAAAGCTCTTATATAACCAAAGGCCTGATCTTGTCTTTTGTAGCCTTCATAAAAGGCTGCGACGATTTCAGCTTTTTCGCTTTCATCTAAAAGGTCCGACTGACCAAGTGTCTTCCCCCAGTCGTCCATAAAGGGGCCAACAGGAATTAAAAACTTTGAAGACTTTCTAAGGCATTTTGGTTGGCGCATAGACATATGGCGATGATTTTCTTTGGAGCTAAATTCTTTATTCACTTTGCCCGTATAAACAAGGATTGGGTCATAGTTAGGATTTAATTCATGCCCTAGTTTAAAGACCTCTTTAAAAAAGGGATCGCTTCCGTCCATATTCCACTGAATCATAACTCGATCAAGATCCCCAAAGTTATGCGCCAAAAGAGGAGCAGCTCTTAAAAAATTTATATGATCCTGGTCTTCACGAAGTTGAAGCATAAGAGCTTCTTCTTTTTTTGCCTCGGCGATAATAAGCTCCGCCATATCAGAGGCGAGAGCATCTTTTTTATTTTTTACTAGAGCGCAATAAGCTCCAATGGCCACACTTAGCCATGTGCCTTCGTGGGTGCTCATGACCTCATTATTAATGCGATTATAAGATTTTCGATTGGTCACCTGAGAGTAATCCCATTTCCAGGACTCCATGGTGAGCTTGGCCATTTTTTCGATATATTTTAGAATTGAGTCCTGCTTCCAAAGGCTTTCTCGAATTTGATTATCAACATCTGTTGGAACAAAGGTTCCGGCCGTACTCCAGTGGGCGCAAAGGCAGATATGAAAGTATTCAGCCAGATCGATATTGTTTAAGGCCTTAAGGTTCTTTTTATAAAAGCGAAGTTTTTCAATAAACTCCGTTCCCGGGGATTTACTATCTAGCTCACCTTTAAAAAGAAATGGCGCAGTATTTTCAACATGCTTTAAAAGCATATTCGGGGCAATTCCCCGCCGATCATTTCCTTTTTTTGAGCCTTTCTTTCCCATATAGTCCTCATATCATGTGAAGCATAAAAAGACCTTCTATTTTTGCCTTTTCCGAGTTACCAATATTCCATGATTAAGAAGGATCCCGTTAGAATTAATAAATATATCAGTCATAGTGGGCTTTGCTCCAGACGTGAGGCCGACCGTTTTATTGAAGAAGGGAAAGTGACGATTAACGGAAAAAAGGCCCGCTTCGATGATTACGTGGCTTCTGGAGATAAGGTCACCGTCAATAATAAAGCCATTGAGGCCAAAGATGAAGAGCGCCATATTTTTATCGCTCTTAATAAACCGGTTGGAATTGTCAGCACAACAGAAGGGAGTGAGAGCCGCAATATTGTGGACTTTGTCGGTCACCCAACTCGAATCTTTCCCATCGGCCGCCTAGATAAAGATAGTGAGGGACTTATTTTCTTAACCAGCAATGGGGATATTGTTAATAAAATCTTAAGGGCCGGAAATAATCACGAAAAAGAATACTTGGTCACTGTTAATAGACCCATCTCTGACGAGTTTATTAGAGGTATGAGCGGGGGAGTTCCTATTCTAGGACAAGTCACTAAAGGCTGTAAGGTTGAAAAAATCTCTCAAAATGTTTTTAAGATCATTTTGATCCAAGGTCTAAATAGGCAGATTCGCCGTATGTGTGAGTACTTTGATTACGAAGTAACGAAGTTAGAGCGAACGAGAATAATGAATATTGATCTAGGGAATCTTCCTACAGGAGATTGGCGAGACCTAGAAGAAAAAGAGCTGATCGGGCTCTTTAAGCTTATTGAAGGTTCAAGCTCAGAGGCCACTCCTCAAAATAAACCGAAACCAAAGGCCAAGAAGAAACCTCAAAAACAAGCGAAGAAAAAGAAGTACGATATTATTCCGCCAGAGGAAGATAAACGCTTTTCTAAGAAGGGAAAGCGTCGCCGCTAGAGGGAGTCTTCATGCACTATATACTATGTAAAGATGTAAACTGGGTAAGTGCGCTAAGCGAAGAAATCAAAAAAGACCTGAAGACTACCCCTGAAATTCTTAAGGGCTTTCCCTTAATGACCATAGATTCAGGTGTTGATCTAAAGAATAACTACCTTGCTTTTTCCACGGCAACGCTTATTAATAGTCAGCCTATTAATGAAGACTCAGTTGGTAAGCAGGCCAGTGAGATTATGGAACTTGTTAAAACGCGAGTCGATGGTAAGGCCAAGATCAATTGTCATGTTTTTGCATTGACTCAAAAATATGGAATCCTAGATTCTGGGCGAGCTGATATCCTTAAGCAAAAACTAATCGGTCATTTCAAAAAGAATGAGATTTTTAGTTTAAGAAAAGATTTTGATCGCTCACTTGCTTTTCTTCAGGTGATGATTCTTCCTGATCGCTCAGTCGTAGCATCCTTTTTAGATCAAAATGAAATGAAGGAATACCAATCCCTTGTTTCTCCTTTTATTGGGGGATTTAATAATGTGGAAGATGATAAAAAAGCTCCCTCCCGCGCTTACCGTAAGATTGTTGAGGCACAACTTATTCTTGGCAAATCAATAGGTCCTAATGAAACTGTGGTGGACCTTGGTGCCTGCCCCGGAGGCTGGACTTATATCGCTAGAAAAAACGGCGCAAAAGTTATCGCCCTTGATCGCTCGCCACTAGATGAAAGATTGATGAACGA